>DASWOS010000048.1:0-15042 GCA_036398645.1 Dokdonella sp.
CCATCAGCAGCGCGGTGAACGTCAGATAGCCGCTGTTGACCGGATCGGGGAAGCGCACCTCGATGCGCCGGCCCTTCGGGCTGTGCACGAACGGGATGCGGCAGCTCGCCGAAAGGTTGCGTGCCGAGTACGCCAGCATCACCGGCGCCTCGAAGCCCGGCACCAGGCGCTTGTAGCTGTTGGTCGTCGAATTGGCGAATGCGTTGATCGCGCGGGCGTGCTTGAAGATGCCGCCGATGTAGTACAGCGCGGTCTGCGACAGGCCTCCGTAGAGATCGCCGGCGAACAGGTTCTGGCCGTTCTTCGCCAGCGACTGGTGCACGTGCATGCCCGAGCCGTTGTCGCCGACGATCGGCTTCGGCATGAACGTCGCGGTCTTGCCGTTCTGGTGCGCGACGTTCTTGACGACGTACTTCAGGTTCATCAGCTCGTCGGCCTTCTTGACCAGCGTGCTGAACTTCGTGCCGATCTCGCACTGGCCGGCGGTCGCGACCTCGTGGTGATGCACCTCGACGATCAGGCCGACCTGCTCGAGCACCTTGCACATCTCGCTGCGCAGATCCTGCAACGAGTCGACCGGCGGCACCGGGAAATAGCCGCCCTTGATGCCGGGGCGATGACCGGTGTTGCCGGCCTCGAACGTCTTGCCGGACGACCACGCGGCCTCCTCGGAGCCGATCTCGTAGGCGACGTGGCCCATCTCGTTGCGGAAGCGCACGGAATCGAACACGAAGAACTCCGGCTCGGGACCGAAGAACGCCGTGTCCGCGATGCCGGTCGATTTGAGATACGCTTCGGCGCGCCGCGCGACCGAACGCGGATCGCGCGAGTACGCCTGCATCGTGCTCGGCTCGAGCACGTCGCATTGCAGCACCAACGTCTTGTCGGACATGAACGGATCGACGACCGCGCTGTCCGGATCCGGCAGCAGGACCATGTCCGATTCGTTGATGCCCTTCCAGCCGGAGATCGACGAGCCGTCGAACATCCTGCCGTCCTCGAACAGCGATTCGTCGACCGAATGCGCGGGGAACGTCACGTGGTGCTGCTTGCCGAGCATGTCGGCGAAGCGCAGATCGATGAACTCGATCTCGCTTTCCTTGATGAGCTTCAGGGCGTTCTGAGCGGACATGGAGAACCTCGATGGTAGGTGCCGCAAGTGCAGCAACGGACATGCCAAGCGCGGATGTTCCGGAATCCGCTTGCGAATCAATACGCTGAGCTCGCGCGTCCGGCCGCGCTTGCACAATTATGGGTCAATTAGGCGCATGAATATCACCAGCTTTGTGCATCACCGCCACTGCCGAAGCGTGACACGGCTCACGCTTCGCGCGAGGCCGGCGCTGACGCGCGCGGGGCGCCGATGAACGGCCTGCTCGCGACGATCCTGCTCGGCATCGTCGAAGGCGTCACCGAGTTCCTGCCGATCTCGAGCACCGGCCACCTGCTGATCGCCGAGCACTGGCTCGGCCACCGCTCCGACGTCTTCAACGTCGTGATCCAAGCCGGCGCGATCGTCGCGGTCGTGCTGATCTACCGCGAGCGGCTGCTCCGGCTCGCGACCGGGCTCGCCGACGCGGCGAACCGCGACTACGCGCTGAAGCTCGCCGTCGCGTTCCTGCTGACCGCCGCGCTCGGCTTCGTCGCGACGAAGCTCGGCTTCAAGCTGCCCGAGACGCTGACGCCGGTCGCCTGGGCGCTGATCGTCGGCGGCGTCTGGATGATCGCGGCCGAACGCATCGCCGAGCGGCGGCCGCGCCACACCGAGATCACCTGGCGCGTCGCGATCCTGGTCGGCCTCGCGCAGGTCGTCGCGGCGGTGTTTCCCGGCACGTCGCGCTCCGCGGCGACGATCTTCGTCGCGCTGCTCGCCGGCACCAACGACCGCGCCGCGGCGACCGAATTCGCATTCCTCGTCGGCATCCCGACGATGTTCGCCGCGAGCGGCTACGAGCTGCTGAAGTCGCTGCGCGCCGACGGCGGCCACGAGGACTGGGCCGCGCTCGCGCTCGCGTTCGCGGTGTCGCTGATCACCGCGTTCGTCGCGGTGCGCTGGCTGCTCGGCTACATCCGCACGCACCGCTTCACCGCGTTCGCGGTCTACCGCGTCGCGCTCGGCGTCGTGCTGCTCGCGCTCGCCGTGACCTGACGCGGCGTCCGCGCCGGCGCTCAGCGACGCAGCGCCGGCAGCAGCGCGTAGGTGCCGGTCAGCACCGCCTCGGCGAGCCGGTGGCCGTGCAGCGCGCGCTGCAGGTCGGCGAGCGTGAAGCGCGCGCCGAGCCCGAGCGTCGGCACGTCGAGCGCGTACAGGCGAAAGCGGTAGTGGTGCACGCGCTCGTCGTTCCACGGCGGGCACGGGCCGTCGTAGCCGTAGTACTCGCCGGCCATGTCCGCGTCGCCGGCGAACCAGCCGGTGTAGTCGTTGAGCCCCTGTTTCGAGCCGGGCGGCCCGGCCGGAGCGCGCTTGCCGTGCGCGACGACGCCGTCGCTGCAGCTGCCGTGCGCGAGCTCGCGGCAGTCGGCCGGTACGTCGGCGAGCAGCTAGTGCACGAAATCCGTGCGCGGCAGCGACGCCGGCACGCGCCGGTCCGGCGCGTTGACGTCGTCGGCGCGGGTCGGCGCGTCGCCGTCGATGCAGACCAGCGCGAACGAGCGCGCCTGCGCCGGCACCTCGGTCCAGGCGAGGTGCGGGTTGCGGTTCGCCGCCGGAACGCACGGCTCGCCGGCCGCGCCGGGCTTGCCGAACGCGCACGCGTCCGGAATCGGCTGCATGTCGGCGAAGTCGTCACTGTGGAGACGCATGCGGATTCTCCTGCATCGGCGCGCGTGCGCCGTCGGTGATCGGATGCAGCGCGCCGGCGCAGCCGGCGGTGGCACGCGCGGCGCGGACCGCGCCGGCGGACGGCACGGACGGCAGCGCGGCGGCGAGCGCGGCGCGCACCGGCGGCTCAGGATGCGAGCGGCGCGAACGCTGCGGCGAGCGCACGCTCGTAGCGTCGCCAGCGACCGGCCTCGAAGCGCACGGGCAGGCCGCCGAGGCTCCGCATCGCCGCGGCGAACTCCGCGCCGGGCGCGAGCGCGTCGACGCCGACGAAGCGCGCGAGTTCGGCGCCGGCGCGCGAGGGATCGGCGAGCACCGCGTCGCTCGATACCTGCAGGCGGCGCGGCTCGGCGAGGTCCGCGCCGAAGTGCAGATGCGCGTGCGCACGCGCGAGCCACGCCGCCGACGCCTCGGCGTCGGCGCACGGGAATCCACCGATCCAGCCGAACGCGAGCCAGTTCAGCAACTCGTCGCGCGGATCGCGGCCGACGACGACGAGGCGCGTGCCCGGCATCGCGCGGCGGATCAGCGCGAGCAGGTGCGTGTCCCAGCGCGGCAGCCAGTCGACGAGAGTGCTCCCGCCGACGTCCATGCCGGCGAGCGGCGCGAGATAGCGCGCGCGCAGCGCCTCGCGCTCGTCGTCGCCGAGCTCGCCGCAATACAGCTTGAAGCGCGGATGGTTGAAGTCGTCCTCGCGGCCGAGCGTGCTCGCACGCCCGCGCAGGACCTTGAGCGCCGGCTGATCCGCGAGCAGCGCCGCGACGAGCTCGACGCCGCTGCCGGGCGCGCCGAGCAGCAGCACCGGCGCGTCCGCCCAGGCCGGACCGGGCGCCTCGTCGAGCGCGGCGCGCAGCTCCGGACGCGGCTCGGTCAACGGCGGCATCGACGCCGGCAGGCCGCGCTGCGCCTCGGCGAAGCAGCGTACCGCGTCGTCGAACTCGCCGGCGCGATCGTGCACGTGGCCGAGGCAGGCCGAGCGCGCGCGCGCCTGCTCGTCCGACAGTGCGAGCCCGCCGAGCGCGTCGAGGTCGGCGCGCGCGGCCGCGTCGTCGCCGGAGCGCAGCCGTGCGCGCACGCGGATCAGCCGCATCTCGACCTCCTCCGGCCGGGCGCGCAGCACCGCCTCCGCGTGCGCGAGCGCGGCGTCGAGGTGGCCGAGCTTCTCCTCGAGCGAGGCGACGCGCGCACGCGCCTCGGCATCCTCGGGGCGCCGCGCGCTCAGCGTGTTCCAGTCGGCCGTGGCCTCCGCGACGCGGCCGATCAGCGCAAGCACGTCGCCGCGGATCGCACGGATCTCGTCGTCGTCGGGAACGAGCGCGAGGTAGTCGTCGTAGACCGCGACGACTTCGTCGTTGCGGCCGAGCGCGGCGAGCGACGCGGCGAGCATGCGCATCGGCATGCGCTGGCGCGGATCGATCGCGAGCACCGCGCGGTAGTGCGCGGCCGCGTCCTCGAAGCGGCTCTCGGCGCGCGCGACGTCGCCGAGACCGGCGTGCGCGCGCATCTCGTAACCGGGCACGCCGAGGATCGCGCGGTAGTGCGGCTCGGCCTCGCGCGGCCGCCCGGTCTGCATCAGCACCTCGGCGAGCCACGGGTGCGCCTCGTGCAGCTCCGGATTGAGCTGCAGCGCCTTCTCGAACGCCTGCGCGGCGAACGTCGTCAGCCCCTTGCGCGCGAACGCCTGGCCGAGCAGGAA
The DNA here is from genome assembly GCA_036398645.1 of Dokdonella sp. Classification (GTDB taxonomy): domain Bacteria; phylum Pseudomonadota; class Gammaproteobacteria; order Xanthomonadales; family Rhodanobacteraceae; genus Dokdonella_A. Next base: position 4,518 of record DASWOS010000048.1, read on the forward strand.
CTGGATCAACGCGAAATTCGGCACGAGCTCGGCCGCGCGCGTCAGGTAGCGCAGCGCCGCGTCGAAGTCGCCGCGCTCGATCATCAGTGTGCCGAGGCCGGCCAGCGCGTGGCCGTCCTCGCCGGTGCGCAGCGCGACGCGGAAATGGTGCTCGGCGGCGCCGGCGTCGCCGGCGTTCATCGCGATCTGGCCGAGGCCGATGTGCGCGCCGGTCAGGTTCGGATCCAGCGCGAGCGCGCGCTCGTAGCCCTGCCGGGCTTCCTCGTGCTTGCCGTTCTGGTAGCGCGCCGAAGCCAGATGCAGCGCGATGTCGCCCTCCCGCGGGGCGAGCTCGTGCGCGCGCCTGAAGCAGCGCTCGGCCTCGCCCGCATCGCCGCGCTGGCGGCGCACGACGCCGAGCATGAACAGCGCGTCGACGTTGTCCGGTTCCGTGGCGAGCAGCGCGCGATAGCCCTGCTCGGCCTCGTCGAGACGGCCCTGCCGGTGCAGATCGAAGGATTTCTTGAGCATGGCCGACGCTTCCGGATCAGCGCCGCCGACTCGAGGACGCGCCGGCGCGGAAACCGGCGCCCGCTCCGCGTCGACCGCGCCGGGATCGCGATTATGCCCGATGCCGGCGCGCGGGATCGATGCCGCTCGCGACGCGCTCCGCACGCGGCCGCGTCGACGCCGAGTGACGCGCGCGGCGGCCGTCGGGCTCAGGCCGCCTGCGTGCGTGCGTGCACTTCGGCCTGCGCCGAGGCGCCGTCGATCTGCGCCGCGAGCCGCTCGGCGACGTAGTCCTCGGCGAAGCTGCCGAGCGACAGCCCGCGGATGAAGCCGCAGTGGCCGCCGTACGCGGCGACGTCGAGCTCCACCTGCGGCGGCAGGCGCAACGTGCGGAAATCCGCGACCGGAATGACCGGGTCGTCGGCCGCGGTCAGGATGCTCGCCGGCACGCGCAGTCCGGCGAGCGCGTCGCCGGCGATCGAATAGCCGTCGAGATAGTTCTCGAGCGTTTCGAACGCGGTATGGCGCCGCACCATCGCCTGCGTCAGCTCGCGCAGGCCGCCGCGGAGCTCCGCCGGCGTGAACAGCTCGCGCTCCGGGAACAGGCGCTGCTTGCGCTTAAGCGAGCGCCGCCACTTGTGCAGAAAATAACGTTCGTAGAAGCGCGGCCCGCCCTCGAGCGCGTACAGCCCCGCACGCGGGCTGACGACCGGGCACACCGCGACGACGCCGCCGATCGCGAGCCCCGCGTCCGGCGCGCGCAGCGCCGCGCGCAACGCGAAGTTGCCGCCGAGCGAGAACCCGGCCAGCGCGAGCGGCCGCGACGGCCAGCGCGCGGCGAGCGCGTGCAGCGCGCCGACGACCTCGTCGAGCCGGCACGAATGGAACAGCTAGTGGTTCAGATGGTGCGTGTCGCCGTGGTCGCGGAAGTTCAGCCGGAACACGTCGAAGCCCTCGCGCAGCAGCCGCGCGGCCGTGCGCACGAGGTAGGTCGAGTGCACGCTGCCTTCCCATCCGTGCAGCAGCACGGCGAGCCCGCGCGGCGCGGCGAGCGCGCGCTGCGCGTTGTGGAAGCCCTGCAGGCGCACGCCGCCGCCGCAGTCGAGCACGTGCTCCACGGCCGCGGCGTCGAGCGCGCGGCGCAGCCGCGCGCAGAGCCAGCGCCGCGGTCCTGTCGAGGCGAGCACCGACTGCACGTGCGGATTGCGCAGCGCACGCGACGGCACGAACTCGGCCGCGTTCATTCCGTGTAGCCGAGTCGGTGCGCGATGCGCGCGCGGCTTTCCTCGGCCATGCGCCGGCGCGCGTCCGGCGTCGCCGGCACCGGCTCGAGGTAGTGGATCTCCGCGTCGCGCGACGGTCCGCCGAGCACGCGCACGACGTTCGCGAAGAAGCTCTCGCGCGGTCCGAACGGCACGCTCGGGTCCTCGCGGCCGTCGCGGCCGTAGCGCAGCGCGACCGGCTGCACCGGCGCCGGCGCGTCGAGCGCGGTCTGGAAGATCCGCGCGTGGAACGTGCCGACGCGGCCGCCGTGGCCGCTGCCGCCTTCCGGGAACACGCCGACCGGCTCGCCCGCGCGCAGGCGCGCGACGACGACGCCCATGACCGTGGCCAGCGAATCCGTGCTGCCGCGGCGATGGAAGATCGTGCCGGCGCGCGCGGCGAGCCAGCCGACGAACGGCCAGCCGGCGATCTCGCTCTTCGCGACGAAGTGCACCGGACGCTGGCTGTGCATCAGCTCGATGTCGAGCCAGGAAACGTGGTTGGCGACGTACAGCACCGCGCCCGGCAGCGGCTCGCCGAAACGGCGGATGCGGAAGCCGAAGATGCGCACGAGGCGGCCCGACCACCAGCGCGTCGCCGCCTTCTCGAGCGAGGTGCCGCCGACCGGGATGCGCGCCGCGAGCGGGTTCAGCACCGCGAGCGCGAGCGGCGGCGCGATCAGCACGTGCAGCAGCAGCTGCGGCACGCGCAGCAGGTAGCGCAGCGGGCGCAGCGCGTCGCCGGCGGCGTACGCGGCGTCGGGATCCGACTCGGCGGTTCGATTCATCGCCGCAATGGTAGCGGATCGGCGCGCCCCGGCCGCGGCGACGTGCGCGGCGTCAGCGGTAGCGCGCTTCGACGAGGTCGATCTCGCGCACGAGCCGGCGCGCGATGTCGTCGGAGATGCGGTTGTGGCGTGCCAGCGTGAACACCGCCTCGCGCTCGGCCTGCAGACCGACCAGGCGCAGCGCGCGTTCGGCACGGTCGGCCTCGCGCAGCGCGTCGGCGCCGACCCCGGCCGCGTCGCCGTCGCGGCGGCGCTGGTACAGCGAGGCGACGCGCAGCGCCGCCGCGGCGTACGTCGCCGGGTCGGCCTTCGCCGCCGGCAGCGCGTGCTGCGCGCGCTCGATCGCGGCGACCGCGGCGTCGGCGGCGGCGCGGCGCGCGAAGTCCTCCTCGCGCGCCGCGTCCGGCTCCGGCGGCACGTCGAGCCCGACCAGCAGGCGCGGCAGGCCGATACTCGCGGTCAGCAGCGACAGCAGGATCGTCGCCGCGGCGAGGAAGATCGCGAGCTCGCGCGCCGGGAACGCGTTGCCGTCGGCGAGCGTGTACGGCAGGGTCAGCACGCCGGCCAGCGTGATCGCGCCGCGCACGCCGGCGAGCGACATCGCGACGACGAGCCGGCGCGGCATCAGCGGCGCGGCCTCGCCGTGCCGGCGCGCGACGAACGCGCTCGCGCGGAGCGTCGCCCAGACCCAGACGAAGCGCAGCGCCGCGAGCGCGACATTGATCAGCAGCGCGAACGCCGCGAGCCACCACGGGTTCAGGTGCCCCGACTGCTCGACCGAGGCGACCGCGCCGCGCAGGATGCCGGGCAGCTGCTCGCCGAGCAGCACGAACATGATGCCGTTCAACGCGAACTGCACCGCGTCCCAGACCGCGGTGCGCTGCAGGCGCGTCGCCGCGAGCGCGGCGCCGCTCAGCTCGACGTAGCTCATCGTGACGCCGCCGGCGACCGCGGCGAGGATGCCCGACGCCTGCAGGTGCTCGGCGAGCAGGTACGCGCCGAACGGCGTCAGCAGGCTGATCAGGATCGGCGTGCCGGAATCCTCGCCGAAGTGGCGCGTGATCCAGATGTGCACGCGGTTGATGCCGAGCGTGACGCCGACGCCGATCGCGACGCCGCCGAGCGCGAGCCACAGGAACGTCGTGACCGCGGCGCCGGCCGAGAAGCCGCCGGTCAGCGCCGCGGCGACCGCGAAGCGGAAGCAGACCAGGCCCGACGCGTCGTTCAGCAGCGACTCGCCTTCGATGATGTGCATGAGCCGGCGCGGGATCGGCGCGCGCGCGGCGATCGCCGACACCGCGATCGGATCGGTCGGCGACACGATCGCGGCGAGCGCGAACGCGACCGCGAGCGGCATCGCCGGGATCAGCCAGTGGATCAGAAATCCGGCGCCGACGACGGTGAACACGACGAGGCCGAGCGCGAGCTGCAGGATCACGCGCGCGTCGCGGAACAGCCCCTCCTTCGGAATGCGCCAGCCGTCGAGGTACAACAGCGGCGGCAGGAACAGCAGGAAGAAGATGTCCGGATCGAGCGCGACGCCGCGCGCCGGCACCGCCGCGACCGCCGCGCCGAGCGCGATCTGCACGAGCGGCAGCGGCAGCGCGAACGGCAGCACGCGCACGAGGTAGCCGCTCGCGAGCACCGCGAGCAACATCGTCAGCACGATTTCGATCGACTGCATGCGCTTCGGAGCTCCTGGGCGCCGCACGGCGGCGGTCAGCCGCCGAGCCGCTCGACGCCGTCGGCGAGGTCCTCGAGATGCTGCTCCCACCAGCGCGGCTCGCCGACGTAGGCGAACGCGCGCGGGAACGCCGGATCGTGCCAGCGCGCGGCGACCCAGCCGGCCCAGTGGATCTGGCGCATCAGCCGCAGCGGCTCGATCAGCGCGAGCTCGCGGCGGTCGAAGTCGCGGAACTCGGCGTAGCCTTCGAGCAGCGCGTCGAGCGCGTGCGGCGACGGCGCGAGCATCCACAGGTCCTGCACGGCCGGTCCGCTGCGCGCGTCGTCGAGATCGACGAAATGCGGCCCGGAATCGGTCCACAGCACGTTGCCGGCATGGCAGTCGCCGTGCAGGCGCAGTCGCGCGACCGGCTCCTGCTCGGCGAAGCGCGCATCGACGAGGTCCGCGATCGCCGCGCTGCGCGCGCGATACGCGTCGTCGAGCCGCTCCGGCAGCAGGCCGGACGCGAGCACCGCGAGCGCGGCGTCGCGCACGAACGTCTGCGTGTCGAGCGCGCCGCGGCGACGGAACGCACCGCGCGCGCCGACACCGTGCATGCGCGCGAGCAGGCGGCCCATCCAGGCCAGATGATCGGCCGATTCGAGCTCCGGCGCGCGGCCGCCGCGGCGCGGGTACAGCGCGTAGCGGAAGCCGGCGTGCGTCAGCAGCGTGCGGCCGCCGACCGCGAGCGGCGCGACGACCGGCAGCTCCGCGTCGGCGAGCTCGAGCGCGAACGCGTGCTCCTCGGCGATCGCCGCGTCGCTCCAGCGCTGCGGGCGATAGAACTTCGCGACGAGCGGCGGTCCGTCGTCGAGGCCGACCTGATAGACGCGGTTCTCGTAGCTCGCGAGCGCGAGCAGGCGTCCGTCGACCGCGAAGCCGGCCGCGGCGACCGCGTCGAGCACGACCTCCGGCGACAGCCCGGCGTACGGCGCGGCGGCGGTCATCGTCAGCCCGGCTGCGGCGCGCGCCGCGCGACGACCGCGAGCGTCAGCCGCGAGACGCAGACGAGCCGGCCCTGCTCGTCCTCGATGCGGATCTCCCAGAGCTGCGTGCTGCGGCCGACGTGCAGCGGCCGCGCGGTGCCGGTCACGCTGCCGTCGGTCTTCGCGCGGACGTGGTTCGCGTTGATCTCGAGGCCGACGACGCCGGCGTCGGGCGATTCGACCGCGAGACCGCCGGCGAGGCTGCCGAGCGTCTCGGCGAGCGCGACCGACGCGCCGCCGTGCAGCAGGCCGAACGGCTGGCGCGTGCGCGCGTCGACCGGCATCGTGCCGCGCAGGAAGTCCGCGCCGACCTCGACGATGCGGATGCCGAGATGCCCGACCATGCCGTCGCGGCCGGCCGCGTTCAGCGTGTCGAGGTCGATGCTTCGCTTCCAGAGGCTCACGCGCGTCTCCCGGGTTTCGGAGCGCGACTGTAGCAAGCGACCGCGCCGCACGGACGCGGCGCACCGCCGCGCGCCGGCGCGGCTAGCTCGCGGCCGGCAGTCGCGGCACGCCGTGCTCGCTGCGTTCCTCGACCGCGATCGGCCGCGTGTCGGGCGCCGCGAGCGCCGGATGCGGACCGACCTCGAGCCGCGGCTCGCCGCGCGCGACGCGCAGCGCGTTCGCGTAGCACGCGCTCGCGGCCGCGGCGTCGCCTGCGCCGGCGCGGCAGTCGCCGAGCGCTTCCCACGCGGACGCGGACTCCTCGAGCGCGAGCGCGCGCGTGAGCGCGTCCTCGGCCTTCGCCCATTGGTGCTGCTGCGCGTGCAGGCGACCGAGCGCGGTCAGCAGCGCGGCGCTGTTCGGCGCGAGCTCGAGCCAGGCCTCGGCCTTGCGCGTGCGCGCCGGCAGCTCGTCGACGCCGAGCGCGGCATAGCACGCGGCGAGCGCGTCGCTCCATTCGCGGCGCTGGGCCGCCTCGATCTCGTCCATCGCCGCGAGCATCTGGCCGAGCGCCGCCGAGCGGCGCGCGAATGCGGCGACGAGCTCGGGCCGGCGCCGCTGCGCGCGGCTCGCGCGACTCCAGAGCGCGTTCAGGGTCGCGGCGTCCGGCGCCGCCGCGAGCGCCGCGCCGAGCACGCGCGTGTCCAGCGCGGCCTGCGCCTCGGCGGTCAGCGACTGGCTCTTCGCGAGCGGCGCCAGCGCGTCGAGCGCGGTCGCCGCGTCGCCCTGGGCGAGCGCGGCCTCGATCAGCTGGCGCCAGCCGCGCGGCGACAGGTCGCCAGCGGCGGCCTTCGGCTTCAGCAGCGCGAGCGCGTCGCCGGAGCGGCCGCTCTCGAGCAGGAAGCGTGCGCGCATCGCGTCGACCGCGCGCGCGCCGCGCGGTCCGACTTTGGCGAGCGCATGCTCGGCACGATCGGCCGCGCCGCGCTCGTACGCCGCGCGCGCGAGCGCGAGCAGCGCCGGCGTGCGGTACGCGGCATGGTTCGCCGCGCGCGCGAGCTCGCGCTCGGCCTGCGCGTAGTCGCCCGCGGCGAACGCGGTCAGCCCGGCGGCGAGGCGCTCGCGGCCGCGCCGCTGCACCGCGCGGTCCCAGGCGCGGAACGGCAGCCGCGCGAGCTTCCAGGCCGCGGCGAGCACGGCCCAGGCGAGCAGCACGGCCGCGGCGGCGACGACGACGCTGGTCTCGATCGTCGTGCCGCGGATGCGGAGCTGCAGATAGCCCGGATCGGCGGCGAGCCCATGCCATGCGAGTGCCGCCGCGAGCGCGACGACGAGCAGCAGCAGGACCGTGCGCCAGAGCCTCATGCGCCGCCCTCGCCGGCCGGCGTCGCCGGCACGTCGGCCGGAGCCGGAGCCGGAGCCGGCGGCGGAGCCGGGCTCGACGCCGGGACCGGGTTGGAGGCCGGCGCCGGAGGCGAAGCCGGCGTGGCCGGCGGCGACAGTGCACGCGTCGCGCGCAGGTTGCGCAGCTCCTTCAGCGTCGCGCCGAGCTCGGGCGGTGCCGGCGGCAGCGTCTGCGCGGCGACGCGGTCGAGCGCCGCGAACGCGTCGCGACCCGGCGCCGACTGCGCGTCGGCGAACACGGCGAGGCCGCGGCGCGCGCGCGCGAGCGCGGCCTTGCAGCCGTCCGCATCGTGCGCGAGCAATGCGGCTTCGGCGATGCGCAGATCGAGCGCGACCAGCGAGCGCGCGAGCGCCGCGTCGCGCGGCGCGTCGGCCGGCGCGTCGTCGCGGCGGATGCGCACGAACTGCGCGAGGAAGCGCTGCCAGCGCGACGCCGGCGCATCGGCGTCGGCCGCCGCGCGCGGCGGCGGCAGGTCCGCGAGCGACGTGCGCACGCGCTCCAGCGCGGCGATCGCGTCGTGCGTCTCGAGCGGCTTGCTCGCCTCGAGCGCCTGGCGCTCGGCCGCGAGCGTCTGCCGCACCGACGCGAGCACCGGGTCCTCGGCCGTGGCGAGCGCGTCGTCGGCGAGCCGGTACGCGGCGAGCGCGCCGGTCGCGTCGTGGAACAGCGCGAGCCGCTCCTGCGCGGCGAGCAGCAGGAACTCCGCCTCGTTCATCGCGAGCGCGTCGCGGCCGCTGCGGCGCTGCTCGGCGAGGTTCGCGACCGCGTCCTCGAGATGGCGCGAGCGCTCGCCGAGGCCGAGCAGCTCCTCGCGCAGGCTCTTGTTGACCGCGTCGGCGTCGGCGATGCGCGCGCGCAGGCTGTCGACGTCGCGCTTGCGCTGATCGGCGACGCGCGCGAGGTCGTCGATGCGCGCGCCGAGCTCGTCGTGGATCGCCGCGCGCGCCGCGGCCTCGCCGTGCTCGCGCGCGTAGGCGCGCCACAGCGCGACGCCGGCGAGCGCGAGCGCGAGCAGCGCGACCACCCAGAGCGCCGCGCCGCCGCGCGCGCGCCCGGCGCGCGCGCGGCGTTCCGGCACGCTCGTCGGCGCCGACGCCGCCGGCGCGGCGGTCACGATGTCTTCGTCCTCGCCCATGCGGGTCATGCTAGCCGAACTGCCGCGGCGCGGGCAGCGCCGGAGGCGTCACGCGCGGGGTCGCGCGAGCCGCGCCGCGGCCGCGGCGAGCAGCGCGGCCGGCGCGGCGGAGCCGGCGACCGCGACGTCGACGAAGCCGTGCCCGCGCGCGAACGCGGCGAGGCGCTCGCTGGCGACGACGAGCGGCCGGTCGCGCAGGCGCGCGAACAGCGGCGGCGGCAGCGCCGCGGCGAGGTTCGCGAGCGCCTCGCCGCTCGAGAGCAGCACGACGAGCGGATCGCGCGCGCGCTCGAGCGCGCGGAAATGCCGCCGCGTCAGCCGCGGCGCGGCGCGCGCGTAGACGTGGATCTCGTCGACCTCGGCGCCGCGGCGGCGCAGCGCCGGCGCGATCAGGTCGCGTCCGCCCGGCGCGCCGACCAGCGCGACGCGGCGGCCGCGCACGCGCGCGAGCTCCGCCATCGCGAGCAGCCCCTCGCTGTCGCTGCGCGCCGGCGGTGCCGCCGCGGCGACGCCGTGCCGGCCGAGCGCGCGCACGGTGCCGGCGCCGACGCCGAGCACGCGCGCCTTCGCCGCGATCGCGAGCGACGGCGCGAGCCGATACGCGTAGCGCACCGCGGCCGGGCTCGTGAAGATCCAGACCGCCGCGCCGCGCGCCGCGCCCAGCTGCGCGCGCGCCGTGTCGGCGTCGACGTCGGCGACGCCGCGCAGCGCGAGTCCCGGCAGCGCGAGCGCGACGGCGCCGCCGGCGCGGATGCGTGCGACCAGCGCCGCGGACGTGCCGGCCGGACGCGTGACGACGATCGTCGCGCCGCGCAGCGCATCGCCGCGCGGCACCGCACGGACGGGTCGGTCGGGCATGTCGGCTCGTCTGCGCACGGCGGCGGAGTCGGCCCGATCATAACCGCGGCGACTTGAGGCCGCCGCCGCGCTTGCGCACACTCGCGCCTTTTCGCGCACCGGATCTCGCCGATGGACTCGCTCCCCACCTCCGCCGCGGCCGCTGCCGCCACGGCCGACGCCGCGCGCCTCGGCGCACTCGAGCGCGAGCTGCTCGCGCGGATCCCGCTCGCGCGCGCGATGCAGATCGCGGTCGCGGCCGGCGACGGCGAATCGCTGACGCTCGCCGCGCCGCTCGCGCCGAACGTCAACGACAAGGGCTGCGCGTTCGGCGGCAGCCTCGCCAGCCTGATGACGCTGGCCGGCTGGGGCCTGATCGAGCTCGCGGTCGGACGCCGCGCGCTCGACTGCGACATCTACGTGCAGGACAGCGCGATCGACTATCTCGCGCCGGTCTGGCACGACTTCGTCGCGGTCGCGCAGCTCGCCGACGGCGAGGATTTCGACGCGTTCTTCGCCGCGCTCGCCGCGCGCGGCAAGGGCCGTCTGCGCGTGCGCGTGCACGTGCCGCTGCCGGGCGGCGGCACCGCGGCGACGCTCGGCGCGCGCTTCGTCGCGATCGCGAAGCGCTGACCTCGGCACCGGCTTGCGGCACAATCCGCGCACGGAGGGGAGCATGCGTGGTCGGCCGTGGACATTGCCGCTCGCCGCGTGCGTCGCGTTGCTCGCGGCGTGCGCGACGACGCGCTCGAAGCAGAACCTGCTCGACGACACGCTGCGCGCGTACGCGTCGGCGGTGCGCTGGGGCGACCTCGCGCAGGCGCAGGCGTTCCTCGATCCGAAGCTGCGCGAGCAGCGGGCGCCGAGCGCGCTCGATCTCGCGCGCTTCAAGCAGGTCCGCGTGACCGCGTACGAGGAGCAGCCGCGCACGCCGGTCGGCGACGACGAGGTCAGCCAGGTCGTCGAGATCGGGCTCGTCAACGTCAACACGCAGACCGCGCGCAGCATCGTCGACCGGCAGCTCTGGCGCTACGACGAGAAGGACAAGCGCTGGTGGCTGACGAGCGGCCTGCCGGACATCACGCACTCGCAGTGACGCGCGGCCGCGCCGCGCGCTTCTTTGCCTCGCCGGCCGCGCTCCGGGATAATCCGCGGTCCCCCGCGCCGCGCGTACCGCGAACCCCATGTCCGACGTCCTGCACCGCCTGCCGGAGTTCCTCGGCAATCATTTCTATCTCACGCTCGGCTTCTTCGCCGTGCTCGTCGCGCTGCTCGTCACCGAGGCGCAGCGCTTCACGCGCGGCTACACCGCGCTGACGCCGGCCGGCCTCACCCAGCTGATCAACCGCGAGAACGCGCTGCTGATCGACGTGTCGAGCCTGCAGGATTTCGAGAAGGGCCACATCCCGGGCGCGAAGCACGTCGCGATGAGCCAGTTCGATCCGGAGAGCAAGGACCTCGCGAAGGTCCGCGAGCGGCCGGTCGCGGTCGTCTGCCGCAGCGGCCAGACCTCGGC
>DASWOS010000049.1:0-6373 GCA_036398645.1 Dokdonella sp.
GTGTCGGACAGTTCGCGCCCGCTCGAGAAGGTCGCGACGAAGAACCTCGACGCGCTGCGGCTGTATTCGCTCGGGCTCGAACGCGTCGCGAAGGGCCAGTTCGCCGAGGCGATCAACTTCTACGACGAAGCGCTGAAGATCGATCCGCAGTTCGCCAGCGCGCATCTCAGCATCGCGCTCGTGCTCAACAGCGCCGGCCGCAACGCCGAGGCGCGCAAGGAGATCGAGCTCGCGCTGGCCGCCGCGGATCGGCTGACCGATCGCGACCGGCTGCTCGGCGAAGCCTGGCTCGCGACCGTCACGTCGTCCAGCGAGGCGGTGCGCAAGTGGAAGGTGCTGTCCGACGCGTATCCGGACTTCTCCGCGGGCGCGGGCGGCTACGCGTATTTCGCCTGGCAGCTGGAGAACCGCTACGACGACGACGTGTTCGCGAAGGCGAACGTGTCCGCGTCGCGGCAGAACCCGAAGCGCGGTCCGGCGGTGCATCTGCTCGGAATCCTGAACCTCGGCGTCGAGCGCTACGCCGACGCGCTGCTGAACTTCGACGATGCGGAAGCCGGCGGGGTTTCGTTCAAGCCGTATCACGCGGCGACGTTGGTCGCGCTGCGTCGCTACGACGATGCGGCCAAGCTGCTGCCGGCGCGGCCGGAGACGTTCGACCGCAACGCGGTGCTCGGCACGATGAACGAGCTGTTGCGCGTCGCGATCCCGCTCGCGCGCGGCGACTGGGCGGGCACATCGGCCGCGCTGAGCGCGGCGCACTCGATCGCGCAGGCGCCGGTCGGCTTCGACGCGGCGTTAAACGTGACCGAGCTCGCGCTGTTCGAGCCGCCGTCCGCCGAGGCGGCCGCGCGCATCCGGACGCTGCTCGACGACGCGCGCACGCGCTGGCGCGCCGGCGACGCCGATCATGCCGCGTCCGATGCGGGTATCGTGCTGCTGTATGCATGGCTCGACGCGCGCGTCGGCGCCGCGGCGGCGGCCGCGGACGCCGTGGCCGAGATCGAACGCGGCGCGGGCGCGGTCCTCGATTCCGCTGTGCTCGCGGCGCTGCGCAGCGTCGCGAAGGCGCAGATCGCACTCGCGCAGGACCGGCCCGCCGAGGCGGTCGCACTGCTTCGGCCGCTGCTCGACGGCCGCGAGCCGTGCCTCGCGCATGCGGTGCTGCTCGACGCGTACACGAAGCAGGGCGATGCGGCGCAGGCCGAGCAGCAGGCGCGCTGGCTCACCGCGCATCCCGGCCGCGCGTTCGCGGAGTACGGTCTCGACAAGGCACTGATGCCGTTCGACGTCGCGCAGTCGCGCCTCGCCGCACTCGCGCTGGCCGAGCTCGCCGCGAAGCGCGGCGACCTCGCCGTGGCGCGGCGCGAGTTCGACCGGTTCGAACGCGATTGGCGCGCGGCCGGCGCTCCGCCGGCGCTGCTCGCGCGCGTCGCCGCGCTTCAGTCGCGCGTGTCGCCGTAGGTCAGCTTCAGCAGCGGCACGATCAGGCAGATGTGATTCGACACGCCGCGGTCGAGCACCTGCTGCAGCGCCTCGTGGAAATGTTCCTTCGGCGGCAGCGGCGCCGGTGCCGTCGCCGGTGCGGGCAGCGCGTCGATCTCGTCCGCGGACAGGCCGATGTCGACGAGCGCCGTCGCGGGATTCCGTTCGAACGCGGCACGGAACGCATCGTCGCCGGCGAGTTTGCGCAGCAGCGCGATCGATTCGTCGCGCGTGAGTTTTCCGTTTTGCATGGGGGAGACTCTTCGGACGGAGGGTTCCTGCGGCCGCATGCCGCGCCATCATCAACTGTACACCGTCCAGCCGTCGTGATGGCATGTGGGCATCGTCCGACCGCGCGAAGAAGCTGCCGTGCAAGTCCGCCGCTGCACCCATCTCGTCGTCGAGCCGCGCGAACGCCTCGAATTCGACCTCGCGTTGCTGTTCGCCGGCGGCACCGGCCTCACCAAGCGGCGCGAATGGATCGCGCTCGCCGCGCACGTCGACGACGAGATCGTCGTCGACGACGCGGACCTCGCCGCGCTCGGCGCGGCGTCGGCGGAGGACTGGCACGAACGCGACGCACTCGCCGCCGCGCACGGCGAGGCCGTCGTCGAGCGGCTGCTCCGCGCGGGGCTGCTGATCTCTGACGACGCCGGCGGCGCGGTGCTGCGCGAACGCGACGAGGCGGTCCGCGCGGGCCATTGGCGCGGCCTGTCGGCGGTGCTGCACCGGCACACGCGCTGGCACGGCGTCGACACGCTCGAGGCCGAGCGCCGTTTCGCGACCGAGAGCGATCGCAAGTTCCTCGACCGCCTCGGTCCGCCGCCGCCGCTCGTGCACGAGCGCTCGCCGCGCGAGCGCCGCGTCGCGCTCGCCGCCGCGCCGCCGAGCGCGCTCGAGACGCTGGTCCGCCTGCGCGTGACCTGCCGCAACTTCGACGCATCCGCGCCGGTCGTCGCGGCCGACTTCGCGGCGGTGCTCTACCGCGCGTTCGCCGCGCGCGCGGTCAGCGGCGAGCCCGGCATCGACGTGATGAAGCGCGCCTGCCCGTCCGGCGGCGGCCTGCACCCGACCGAGGCATACCTGCTGGTCCAGCACGTCGACGGCGTCGCGCCGGGGCTGTACCACTATCATCCGATCGAGCACGCGCTCGAGCCGATGCGCGCGCTCGACGCCGACGAGGCGCGCGCGCTCGCGCAGCGCCTCGTCGCCGGCCAGCGCCATTTCGTCGACGCACACGCGATCGTCGTCTACGCGAGCCGCTTCCCGCGCGCATTCTGGAAGTACCGCAGCCACGCGAAGATCTATCGCGCGACGATCCTCGACGTCGGTCACCTGTCGCAGATGCTTTACCTCGCCGCGACCGAGTGTGGGCTCGCCGCATTCGTCACGGCGGCGATCAACGAGGTCGACGTCGAGCGCGAGCTCGGCCTCGACCCGATGCACGAAGGCGTGATCGCGATCGGCGGCTTCGGCCCCCGCGCGGCGACGATGACCGAGAGCGAGTTCGACCCGCTCGGTGCCGCCTGGCCGGCGTCGCGGGCCTGAGCGAGCCCGCGGCTTCGCCCACGGGCGCGCCGCGGCAGCGCGGACCGGCAGCCGGAACGGCCGCACTGCACGACGCCGTGGCCGCGCGCGTTCGACCGGGTGCAGGCCGTACCTCGACGATGCGCCGATCGGTGCGATCGGCGCGTCGGCCGGCGCCGACGCGGGCCTCACGCGCGAGCGGAGCGGCGCGCCGGAGGCGCCGCGACGCGGGCAGGCGTTCGTTCGACGATCGCGCCGGAACCGACGGCGAGAACGCGACGAGTCGACGCCGGAGCCTGCGTCGCCGCGCGGAATCGCGTCGGCCGGCTTGCCGCGTCGCGCGACATCCGCCGCAGGTCACGTCGGAGCGCAGCGTAGGCGTGCGGCAGACCGCTTCGCGCGCGCTCCGTCGTCGCTCTCGCACCGGCTCAGGTGAGGCCGCCGACGGCGAACGATCGAATGCGCGCGCCGGGGCCAACTGCTCACGATGCACCGTACCGGCCGCGGGACGGTTTCCGTGATCGCGCGCACGACGCGGCGGCCGTGCGCGCACGAGCGCTCTCGGTGCGTCGATCGTGCCCGGCTCGGCGGGGTCGCCGATCGAACGCTTCGCGACGCCGAGCCGTCCGCTGCCGCCGCGTCGAACGAAAGCACCCCGCCGCGCGTGCATCGGAGAACCGTAACGCGCCGACGACGGCGCGAGCCGGCGCCGCCGCGGCCGGACGGAGCCGCGCGTGCAGCCGTCCTGGGCGACGTGCATTCCGCCGTGTCCACGATCGGAACGCGCCTGCGCGCTCAGCCGAGGTCCTCGATCGTGTCCACGTCGCGCGCGAGCGCGGGCGCCGCGATTTCGATGACGGCGCGATCCGGCGAGCGCAGCAGCTCGCGTGCGCCGACGTCGCCGCGCAGCGTCGCGATCTCCTCGAACCATGCGCGCGGCAACACGGCAGGCACGCCGCGCACGCCCGCGTAGGCGCTCGCGACCGCGCGCTCCGGCGCACGTCGCCACGCGTCGCGCAGTGCGCGCAGATGCGTCGCATCGAGCGCCGGCTGATCGGTCAGCGCGATCAGCGCGCCGGCGCAACGCGCGTCGACCGCGGCGACGCCGGCGCGCAGCGACGCCGACATGCCGTGCGCGTGGCCGTCCGCGACGACGCAGCGCGCCGCGAGCCCGCGCACGGCCGCGCGCATGCGCGCGGCGTCGTGGCCGAGCACGACGACGCAGTCGAGCGGCTCGGTCGCGAGCAGTGCGCGCACGACGCGACGCAGCAGCGGCTCGCCGTCGATCTCGACGAGCTGCTTCGCGCGGCCGAGCCGACGCGACGCGCCGCCGGCGAGCACGATCGCGGCGAATTCCGCCCCGTGTTCCGCGGCGCGCGCGGTCACGACGGGCCGCTCGGGTCGTCGACGCGCCGGCCGGCGCGCCGCGCGACCGCGCCGCGCGAGAACGACGGAGCGCGCGCGTGCCGGCCGGGGCGCCACCGTGCGCCGGCGGTCGTGGCACGGGCGCGATCGGCGGCGAAGCAGCGCGGCATCGCGACGCGGCTATGCGGCGAAACGCTGCGCGAGCTCGGCGGCGATCGCGAGCGCGACGGCTTCGGCGCCTTCGCCGCCGAGCGGCAGGCCCACCGGCGCGTGCAGCCGCGGTTGCAGCGCCGCGGTGCCGCCGGCGCCGAGCTCGGCGAGCAGCTCGTCGCGCCGCGCGGCCGGGCCGAGCAGGCCGACGTAGCCGATCGCGGTCGGCGCGAGACGGCGCAGCGCGCGCGCGTCGAGATCGAAATTGTGATGCATCACCAGCGCCGCGTCGTAGCGCGCCGCATCGAGCGCGGGCAACGCGTCGAGCCCGTCGACGTGACGCCGGTCGACGCCGGTACCGTCGGCGAACGCGAGCCAGCGGCGGCGATGCTCGACGAGCTCGGCGTGCCAGCCGAGCAGACGCGTCAGTCGCAGCAGCGGCGCCGTCTCCGGCCCGGCGCCGAACAGCAGCAGCCGCGGCGCCGCTCGCACCTCGACCTCGATCGCGGCCGCCGTCGCGGCGCCGCCGTCGGCCGCGCGGCCGCGCCGATCGAAGCGGAACCGCCGCGTGCCGAAGCGCGCTTCGCCGGCGCCGAGCGGTCCCGGCACGTCCTGCAGCGACAGCGTCAGCGTCGACCGCTCGGCGTCGGCCGCGCCGAGCGCGTCGCGCAGCGGCGCCGCGCGCGCGGGCACCCGCAGCAG
Organism: Dokdonella sp.; assembly: GCA_036398645.1. Classification (GTDB taxonomy): domain Bacteria; phylum Pseudomonadota; class Gammaproteobacteria; order Xanthomonadales; family Rhodanobacteraceae; genus Dokdonella_A. The sequence goes on from DASWOS010000049.1 coordinate 5,230, forward strand.
CAGCACGCGCATCGAACCGCCGCAGCCGGTGCCGGAGCCGAACAGGCGATCCTCGTCGCCGCTGGTGTCGAAGCGCGCCTCGCCGGCGACGCCGCCGGCGAGCACCGCGCGCGCGGCGTCTTCGAGCTCGCCTTCGAGGCAGCCGCCCGACAGCGCGCCGGCGCGCACGCCGTCCGCGTCGAGCAGGATCAGCGCGCCGGGCTTGCGGTAGGTCGAGCCCGAGGTCTCGACGACGACCGCGAGCACGCCGTCGCCGCCGCGCGCGGCGAGCACGCGCAGCCCTTCGAGCACTGCGCGATGGCCGCCGAGCGGCGCGGTCGCGCCGGCGCCGAGCGCGGTGTCCGTTCCGACGTCTGCGATCGAGCGCGCCATGTCGTTTGCATGATGCCGCGCGCCGCGCTTTCAATCCCGGCCGAGCCGGCGCGCGAGGCGGTCGAGCGCGCGCGCGGGCTTCGCCAGCGCGCTGCTGAGTCGCTCGAGCTTCAGCCCGACGCGCGCGACGCGCCCGTCGTCGGCGAGCTCGCGCGCGACGAGCGTGACCGGGCCGAGCCGCACGTGGTCGCCGACCTCGACGGTGTGCTCGTAGCGCCGCGCGAAATGCTCGGCGAGCGTCAGCGGTGCATCCTTCGCGCGGATCGGCAGAGCGTAGAAATCCGCGACGTCGGCGAGCTTGACGTTCGCGTCGAGGCTGAACTCGCCGAACAGCTCGCGCTCGGCTTCGCGCGCCTCGTCCGGCGGCGCGAACAGCCAGTCGAGCCGCTGCACGTGGCCCGGCGGCGCGAGCAGGTACGCATAGTCGCCGGCGGCGAGCGCGCTGGCCGCGTCGGCGGTCAGGATCTCGCCGCCGCGCACGATCATCGCGAGCTTCGCCCAGCCCGGCAGTGCGGCGCCGGCGAGGATCGCCGCGCCGGGCGCGACCGCGTAGCCGACGAGCTCGCCTTCGAGCGAGCCGGGCAGGTCGAGCTCGACGCGGCGCACCGCGCGGTCACGGTGCGGCAGCGCGACGTCGAGCAGCCGCGCGGCGAGGCCGAGCGTCCAGCCCTGCACGAGCAGCGACACGAGCACGACGATGAACGCGACGTTGAAGATCAGCGCCGCATGCGGCAGCCGCATCAGCATCGGGATCGATGCGAGGAAGATGCCG
>DASWOS010000050.1:0-3505 GCA_036398645.1 Dokdonella sp.
AGCGAGGAGTGGGCCGCCGCGCGCGGGCTCGCGGTTCAGGCGTATCTGACCCATGCGCGCGTCGCCGCGGTCGACTTCGTGCACGGCGAGGGCCTCCTGATGGCGCCGACGATCGCGGTGCCGCGCATGCTCGCCGAGGCCGGCCTGCGCCTGCAGGACTTCGACTTCTACGAGATCCACGAAGCGTTCGCCGCGCAGGTGCTGTGCACGCTGCGAGCGTGGGAGTCGGCGGACTACTGCAAGCAGCGGCTCGGCCTCGACGCGCCGCTCGGCGCGATCGATCCGGACAAGATCAACGTCAACGGCTCGAGCCTGGCCGCCGGCCATCCGTTCGCGGCGACCGGCGCGCGCATCGTCGCGACGCTCGCGAAGCTGCTCGAGGAGAAGGGCTCCGGCCGCGGGCTGATCTCGATCTGCACGGCCGGCGGCATGGGCGTGACCGCGATCCTCGAGCGGCCGTAGAGTTCCGCGCGCCACGCGGCCGCCGCGCCGCACGACTCCGGGGAGACGAGTCATGGAAAACGCCACGTATGCGCTCGTGTTGACCGGCGCGGTGCTCCCCGGCCACTCGCCGGATACGGTCTGGCCGGCACTCGCGGAGTATTTCCGCATCGAGCCGGAGCGGCTGCGCGAGCAGGTGCTCGCGCGCGCGCCGCTGACGATCAAGCAAGGCGACGATCTCGGCAAGCTGCAGGCGCTGCAGGCCGGCGCGGCCGCGGCCGGCGCCGAGGCCGAGCTCTGCGCGCCAGACGGGCGCGCGCCGGTGTTCGTCGTGATCGACGGCACCGCGCGCGGACCGTTGCCGCGCGTGTTCGTCGACGAGCGCGTACGCCGCGGCGCCTGGCCCGACGCGCTGCCAATCGCCGAGGTCGGCTCGAACGCGTGGTCGCCGTATCGCGAGTCGCTCGTCCCGCCGCCGCTGCCGGTCGTCGCCGAGCCGGCCGACGCGGCGAACACGGCGCTCGTCGCGGCCGCGGGTGCGGGCGACGTCGCGCCGACCTCGACGCGGCCGCACGCCGGCGTCGGCGAAGCGCTGCCGCCCGGCGCAGCGATCCACGCCGGCTTCTGGCGCCGCAGTGCCGCGTACGTGATCGACTACGTCGTCACGCTCGTGCTCGCCTACGCGATCACCGTCGCCGCCGGCGCCGGGCTCGGCTTCACGTCGAGCGGCGACGTGGCCGGCGCCGCGTTCGGCACGATGATCGGCGGCGTGCTCGGTATCGTCGTCGGCTGGCTCTACTTCGCGCTCCAGGAGAGCTCGGCCGCGCAGGCGACGCTCGGCAAGCGCGCGATGTCGCTGAAGGTCACCGACGACTACGGACACCGCATCGGCTTCGGCCGCGCGAGCGGACGCTTCTTCGGCAAGATCCTGTCCGGCGTGATCCTCGCGATCGGCTTCATGCTGGCCGGGTGGACCGCGCGCAAGCAGGCGCTGCACGACCTGCTCGCCGGAACGCTCGTCGTGTTCCGTTCGGTACGGCCCGGCGAGCCGCTGCCGCAGGTACGACCGCCGATGCCGTGGTACGGGTGGGCGCTGAACGCGCTGCTGATCCTGTCTTACCTCGGCATCGGCTTCGCGTCGGTCGCGCTGTTCTCGACGCTGTCGCAGCTCGGCGGCGCCGGCACGCCGGGCGACGGCGGATTCTAGGCGCGGCGCGGACCGGCCGCGGCGTCCGCCGCGACGGACGCGCGCCGGCTCAGCCGCGGAACGAGAACAGCGTCGGCTTCCAGCCGCCGGTGCTCTGATAGCTCATGCCGCGCCGCCGGCTGCGCATGCGCTCGAGCAGCTCGGCGCGGCGCGCCTCGGCCCATTCGAAGCGCTGCGTCTTCAGCGTCGCCGGATCGACGCCGTGGCGCGTCGCCTCTTCCTTGCGGTACGCGACGAAGTCCTCGTAGGCTTCGATCTCGTGCTGCAGCTCGCGCACGCAGAGCTCGATCATGATCGCGTCGTCGAGAAAGCCGAGCACCGGCACGCTGTCCGGGATCAGATCCTGCGGATTCGCGAAGTAGGTCAGGCACGCGAGCACGCGCTGCTTGTCCTCGTCCGGCAGCGCGAAGCCCTCGTCGTTGACCATCGCGATCATGCTGTCGAGCTTCGACAGACGCTCGGCGATGAAGTGCGGCACCTTGACCTGATGGCCCTCGACCAGCAGCTTCGACGCGGCGTCGCTGATCTCGCGCGGGGACAGGTGCTTGGCCTCCTCCTGCGCGCGATGCATGGCGTCGATGAAGTGCTTGAGGTCGGCGTCGCCGAGCTCGATCGTGATCGCGAGCGACATGGGCTGGGAATTCCGCGGGGGACGACCGGGGAGACTAGCCAGCCGAAGCCGGTCGCGTCAATCGGGGCGCCGGCGGCGGAGGCCCGCCGCGTGGCCCACGCCCGCCCCGCTCAGAGGATGCCGACGAAGCCGGCGCCGAATGCGGTCACGATGCGCGTGTAGATCGTCTTCAGCGGCAGGCCGACCTGCGGAAAGTCGCCGACGTCCTCGTAGCAGGCGTAGAAGCCCGGCGACGACGGCGGCAGCGGCGCGCAGCCGGGCTTCAGCTCGTAGCTCGTCGCGTAGCGGAACGGCCAGAGGTCGAACACCGGCAACGCGGTCGACACCGTCGCGATCGCGTTGTTGATCTTCTCCATGAGCTTGTTGCGCTGCCGCTTCGCGATCGTCCACGCGTTCTGCGGCGCGGCGTTGCGCAGGATCTCCGCGCGCACGCGCTCGGCGACGACGCGGTCGTAGATGATGAAGCCGGACTCGGTGTTGTAGTTGTCCGAACGCGGGTCGAAGTTGTGCGAGCCGATCAGCGCGATGCGGTCGTCGATGACGATCGACTTGCTGTGCAGGCCGAGGCGCACGCCGCCGTGCGTCAGCGGCGCCTGCCCGTAGCGCCGATAGCGGCCGGCGGCGCTGCCGCCGGACAGCGTGGCGTAGTTCTGCACGAACTCCGCCGCGTCGGCCGGAAACGGCTTGAACTCGTGGATCTCGAAGCCGTAGCGGCGCAGGTAGCGCTTCTTATACTTGTACGAGAGCGCATAGACGTAGAACGCGTCGGTCGCCGCGAGCGAGTTCGTCGACACGACGACCGGCACGCGCGGCCGGCGCCGGTACAGCTCGCGGAACACGCCGCGCGCCCGCGCGCTGAGCACGAGATACGGCGTTTCGAACACGACCTGCGACTGCGCGCCGCGCAGCAGGTCGGTGATCCGCGCGGTCAGCTCGAGCTCGGCCGGGTCGTCCGGGTGCCGCGCCTTGTCCGGCGCGTCGGAGAAGTAGTCGACGCGGCCGAACTCGAACTCACCGAGCGCATCACCGAACTGCTGCGCGGCGCGCGCACGCAGGTCGTGTTCGAAACGCCGTACCTCGTGCTCAGCGCGCGCGCGCGCAAGGTGTTCCGCGAACTCTACGTGCGCCGGCCGCGCGTGCCGGTCGTCGTGTCGACGAATTCTCTCGCGGCCACCGACGCGTTCTACGTCTACGCGCTTTCGTACAAGTACAAGAAGCGCTACCTG
>DASWOS010000051.1:0-3659 GCA_036398645.1 Dokdonella sp.
CCTCGGCCGCGACGCCGCGGCGCTCGAGCGGCACCTGTTCGAGCGCGGCGTCGTCGTGCGCCCGATGGGCGGCTACGGCCTGCCGCAGACGCTGCGCATCAGCGTCGGCCGGCGCGCCGAGAACGAGCGCCTGCTCGCCGCGCTGCCGTGAGTCGCGTCGACTGGATCAGCCGGCCCGCGGGTCCGCTGCACGGCGAGGTCGCGGTGCCGGGCGACAAGTCGGTCTCGCACCGCGCGATCATGCTCGCCGCGCTCGCCGACGGCGTCTCGCGCATCGACGGCTTCCTCGAAGGCGAGGACACGTGCGCGACCGCGGCGGCGTTCGCGCGCATGGGCGTGCGCATCGAGACGCCGTCGCCGGCGCGGCGCGTCGTGCACGGCGTCGGCCTGCACGGGCTCGCCGCGGCGGACGCGGCGATCGACTGCGGCAACGCCGGCACCGGCATGCGCCTGCTCGCGGGCCTGCTCTGCGGACAGCGCTTCCATTCGGTGCTGAGCGGCGACGAATCGCTGTCGCGGCGGCCGATGCGGCGCGTCGTCGATCCGCTCGCGGCGATGGGCGCGCGCATCGACACCGCGCCGGGCGGCCTGCCGCCGCTGCGCATCCGCGGCGGCGCGGCGCTGCGCGGCATCGACTACGCGACGCCGGTCGCGAGCGCGCAGGTCAAGTCCGCGATCCTGCTCGCCGGGCTCTACGCCGACGGCGTCACCCGCGTCGTCGAGCCGCATCCGACGCGCGACTACACCGAGCGCATGCTCGCGCGGTTCGGCTGGCCGATCGAGTTCGGCGCGGGCCACGCGCGGCTCGAAGGCGGCCACCGGCTGCACGCCTGCGACGTGCAGGTGCCGGCGGACTTCTCGTCGGCGGCGTTCTTCGTCGTCGCCGCGACGCTCGTGCCGGGCTCGGAGCTGCGCCTCGCGCGGGTCGGCACGAATCCGCGCCGCACTGGGCTGCTGCAGGCGCTGCGGCTCATGGGCGCCGACATCCGCGAGGAGCGGGCGGCGGAGCAGGGCGGCGACGCGGTCGCCGATCTCGTCGTGCGGCATGCACCGCTGCGCGGCGTCGACCTGCCGGTCGAGCTTGTACCGGACATGATCGACGAGTTCCCGGCATTGTTCGTCGCCGCCGCCGCGGCGTCCGGCACGACGACGATCCGCGGCGCGGCGGAGCTGCGCGTCAAGGAGTCCGACCGCATCGCGGTCATGGCCGCGGGCCTGCGTGCGCTCGGCGTCGCGGTCGAGGAGACGCCGGACGGCGCGGTCGTCGCCGGCGGGCCGCTGTCGGGCGGCGCGGTCGACAGCGCCGGCGATCACCGCTGCGCGATGAGCTTCGCGGTGGCCGGGCTGATCGCGCGCGGCGCGGTCGAGATCGCCGACTGCGCGAACGTCGCGACCTCGTTCCCGGGCTTCGTCGAGCTCGCGAACGCGAGCGGGTTCGCGCTCGCGGCGCGCGCGCGGCGCGCAGGCTGAGCGGCGCGCGGCGCGGCCGGCGCTCGCTCGCGCGGCGCCGTGCCGCGCCGGCATCGAGGCAGCGCTGCACGCGCCGGTTCGCGGCGTGCGCAGCGGCGCGATCGCGCAGCGATCCGATAAAATCGGCCATTCCTCCCAGCGAGCGCAGCGATGGCCACGCCCGATCATCCGGTTCCCGTGCTCGCGATCGACGGCCCGTCCGGCTCCGGCAAGGGCACGATCAGCCGTGCGGTCGCCGACGCGCTCGGCTGGCACCTGCTCGATTCCGGCGCGATCTACCGCGCGGTCGGCTATGCGGCCGGTGTCGCCGGCATCGACCTGTCCGACGCGGCCGCGGCGACGCGCTGCGCGGAGACGACGCGGATCGCGTTCCGCGATCCGAAGGACGGCGGCGAGACGCGCGTGGTCGTCAACGGCCACGACGCGACCGACGAAATCCGCACCGAAACCTGCGGCGCGGCGGCCTCGGCGATCGCGGCGATCCCGGGCGTGCGCGCCGCATTGTTCGAGAAACAGCGCTCGTTTCGCCGCGCGCCGGGGCTCGTCGCCGACGGCCGCGACATGGGCACCGTGGTCTTCCCGGATGCGACGTTCAAGATCTTTTTGACCGCGAGCGCCGAGGAGCGCGCGCGCAGGCGCTATAAGCAGTTGAAGGGAAAGGGGTTGGCTGTTACACTTTCGGCCCTTTTGCGGGAAATCGAAGCGCGCGACGAGCGCGACGCGACCCGCAGAGTCGCACCGTTGAAGCCGGCGCCGGGGGCGCTGATCATCGATACGACCGGTGTCGCCGTCGACGACGTCGTCGCCCGCGTGCTCGGGATCGTGCACGCGGCCTGAGCGTCGCGCGCGGACCGTCGCGAACGAGGAAGAACATCGTAACCGCCCGCGAGGGCAAGGTCCGGCGCCGTGCCGGCACGCAACGATGCGGGCGTTCCGCATCCCCTGAAGGTGGGTCGTCGCTTCCCGAGCGGAACGCGGCCTGGTTCATCACTGGAATCCGACATGACCGAAAGTTTCGCTGAACTGTTCGAACAGAGCCAATCGCTCAACAAGCTGCGCTCCGGCGCGATCGTCTCCGGCACCGTCGTCGAGATCCGTCCCGACGTCGTCGTCGTCAACGCCGGACTGAAGTCCGAGGGCATCATCCCGATCGAGCAGTTCAGGAACGAGAAGGGCGAGCTCGAGATCCACGTCGGCGACGACGTCAAGGTCGCGCTCGACGCGATCGAGAACGGCTTCGGCGAGACGATGCTCTCGCGCGAGAAGGCCAAGCGCTCGCTCGTCTGGGACGAGCTCGAGGAAGCCCAGACCGCGAACGCGGCGGTCACCGGCCGCATTTCCGGCAAGGTCAAGGGCGGCTTCACCGTCGACATCAAGGACGTCCGCGCGTTCCTGCCGGGCTCGCTGGTCGACGTGCGCCCGGTGCGCGACCCGTCGTACCTCGAGGGCAAGGAACTCGAGTTCAAGATCATCAAGCTCGACCGCAAGCGCAACAACGTCGTCGTCTCGCGCCGCGCGGTCGTCGAGAGCGAGTTCTCCGAGGAGCGCGAGAAGCTGCTCGAGCGCCTGCAGGAGGGCGCGGTCGTCAAGGGCGTCGTCAAGAACCTGACCGACTACGGCGCGTTCGTCGACCTCGGCGGCATCGACGGCCTGCTGCACATCACCGACATGGCGTGGAAGCGCGTGCGTCACCCGAGCGAGGTCGTCAACGTCGGCGACGAGCTCGAAGTGCGCGTGCTGAAGTTCGACCGCGAGCGCAACCGCGTCTCGCTCGGCCTGAAGCAGCTCGGCGAGGACCCCTGGGTCAACATCGCGCGCCGCTATCCGACCGGCACCCGCCTGTTCGGCAAGGTTTCCAACGTCACCGACTACGGCTGCTTCGTCGAGCTGGAACCCGGCGTCGAGGGCCTCGTGCACGTGTCCTAGATGGACTGGACGAACAAGAACGTCAATCCGGCCAAGGTCGTCCAGGTCGGCGACGAGGTCGAAGTCATGGTGCTCGACGTCGACGAGGAGCGCCGCCGCATCTCGCTCGGCATGAAGCAGGTCAGCGCGAATCCGTGGGAAGCGTTCGCCGCGATCCACAAGAAGAACGACAAGGTGTCCGGCACGATCAAGTCGATCACCGACTTCGGCATCTTCGTCGGCCTCGACGGCGGCATCGACGGCCTCGTGCACCTGTCCGACAT
>DASWOS010000052.1:0-12561 GCA_036398645.1 Dokdonella sp.
GCGCCGCGGCCGCGCGCGCAGCCGGGCCGGCCGAACGCGAGCCGGAGCGGCGCGTCGGCGAGCGGCGCGCCGTCGCGCGCGGCGCGCGGCAGCGCCGAGATCGCGGCGCGGCCGCCCGGCGCGAACGGAAACGCGAAGCGCACGACGTCGTCGGCGCCGGGCGCGGCCTCGGCGAAGAAGCAGCCGTCGAGGTCGAGCGCGACCGCGGCCGGTGCGGCGCGCTCGAACGCGAGCGTCAGCGTCGCGCCGTCCCAGTCGGCGGCGCGAAGCGGCGCGCGCCAGGCGGGCCGCGCGCGCGCGGCGAACCAGCCGAGCATTTCAGGGCTCCTGCGCGCGCACGGCGGCCGGCGCGAAGCGCACCGCGTCGACGGCCGCCGGCGCCGCGTCGTCGAGCACGCTGCGGTCGGCGATCGCGGCGGCGAGCGCGGCCTGCGCCGGCGTCGGCACGACGTCCGCGCGCGCGCGCGGCGCCTCCGGCGCGATCCACGCGCGCACGTTCACGTCGTCCGGCCGCGCGAGCGCGACGCCGAACGCGGCGAGCTCGTCGCGCAGGCGCCGCGCGGCCGCCGGCGGGTCCGCGCAGAGCGCGTCGTAGTCGACGAGCACGCGCGGCCAGCCGCGGCTCGCCGCGAACGCGGCGCGCGTGTAGCGCTCCCACAGCGCGAGCGCATCGGCGGCGGCGAGACCGTCGCGTGCGGCGAGCGAGGCCGCGACCGCGCGCGGATCGCGCTGCACGTGCACGAACACCGGCCGCGTCAGCAGCGGCAGCAGCTCCTGCGCGACGAGGCACAGGCGCGGCTCCTTGATCAGCCACGGCCGCCGCGCGTCGAACTCGTCGATCAGTGCGCCGACCTCGCGGCGGAACGCGTCGATCGCAGCCGGCGGCGCGAGGTCCGGCGGATGGCTCCAGTCGCCGCCGGCCGCGGCGAGGCGGCGCACGCAGGCCATGTGCAGGCGGCCCGATTCGTAGTGGCCGCGCGGGTTGTCCGGCCCGACCAGCAGATCGGCCTCGGGCCCGGCCGAGACGCCCATGCGCGCGAGCAGGCCGGCGACGCTCGACGTGCCGGAACGGTGCATGCCGAGCACGACGAGCTGTCCGCTCGCGCGGCGCACGAGCGCGGCCGGCCGGTGCGCCGGCGCCGCGCGCGGCGGCGCGAGCGCGGCGGCGTCGCCGATCAGCGCGGCGAGCCGGTCCGCGATCGCTTCGACGTCGTTCGCCTGCGCGAAGGCGGCGGCGCGCGCGGCGGCGTCGGCGGGCGCCGGCACGCCGCGCGTGAACGTCGCGCGCAGCGCGGCGACGAGCGCGTCGTGGTCCGGCTCGGCCCAGGTGAGCCCTGGCCGCTGCGGTTCTTCGGTGCGCCGCGCCGCGACCGCGATGCCGTGCGCGCGCGCGAGCGCGGCCTGGCTGCCGAAATCGGTCGCGACGAGCGCCTTGCCGCAGGCCAGCGCCTCGGCCGCGAACGGATCCCAGCCGCCGCCGCGGCGCGCGGCGACGTAGGCGTCGGCGGCGGCGAGCAGTTGCGCGCGCTGGTACCACGGGAACGCCCATTGCGCGATCGTGCGCACGCGCGCGTCGCGCGCCGCGAACGGCGCGAGCGCGGATTCGATCGCGAGCGCGTCGAGGCCGGGCCGCACGCAGACCAGCAGCGCGGCCGGCACCTCGGCGGCGAACGCGTCGACGAACGCGGCGGCGAGCCGGTCCGGGGCGTCGCGCCGGAGGTCGTCGACGACCGCGAGGAACACGAAGCGGCCGTGCGGATCGCGCGGCGCCGGCACGCGCGGATGGCAGTAATCCGCGTCGACGCCGGGCGCGACGATCTCGATCGGCACGCGCGTGCCGGCCGCGCGGAACGCGTCGCGCTGGAACGCGTCGGGCACGAGCAGCCGGTCGAGCCGGTTCGCCGCCGCGGCCCAGGCGTCGGGCACGCGCTCCCATTCGCCGAACGCGTAGCCGAGCCGCACTCGGCCGCGCGCCTGCGCGAAGCCGCGCGGCGGCGCGCAGACGAGCGCCGCGTCGGCCGGCGGCGTCCAGCGCCGGCGCGCGGCGAGCTCGAGGCGGAAGTCCTCGGCGCTCGCGATCTCGCGCGCGATCGGCGCGAACGCGCTGCGCAGCCCGCGCGCGTCGAGCCGGCGCACGAACGCGCGCGCGAGGTGCGCGTACGCGGCCGGCAGCCGCGTCGCGCCGTGCCACAGCAGCGTGCCGCGGTAGCGCTCGCGCAGGCGCGCCTGCCAGCGCGCGGCGAACGTCGCGCGGCTCGCGTTCCAGAGCCGCTCGCGGAAGCCGCCGTCGTCGCGCGTCGAACCGTGCTGGTCGTGGCGCAGCGTGACCGCGCCGGCGACGACGGTCGCGATGCCGGCGTCGGCCGCGCGCAGGCAGTAGTCGGTGTCCTCGAAATAGCTGTGGAACGCGGTGTCGAGCGCGCCGATGCGGTCGAGGCAGTCGCGGCGCAGGTACGCGACCGCGAACGCGATGCCTTCGACGCGGCGCGTCGCGGTGTACTGCGCGACGTCGCGCTCGACGGCGCCGGATTCGGTCTGCTGGCCCCACAGCTCGTCGGGCTCGATGAAGCCGCCTGCGTGGTAGACGCGCGCGTCGTCCTCGGGGCCGAGCAGGCGACAGCCGACGACGCCGTGCTCCGGCGCCGCGTACGCCGCGTCGCGCAGCCGGCCGAGCCAGTCGGCCTGGGTGAACACGAGGTCGTTGTTCAGCAGCACGACGTCGTCGTCGGCGCGCGCGGCCGCGATACCGGCGTTCATGCCGCGCACGAAGCCCTGGTTCTGCGCGAGCGCGACGACGCGGACGCGGCCGGCGTAGCCGGCGAGGCCCTCGCGCGTGCCGTCGCTGCTGCCGTTGTCGACGACGATGACCTCGGCCGCGTCGAGCGCGGTCGCGAGCAGCGAATCGAGGCAGCGGCGCGTCGTCGGCCACTGGTTCCACGCGAGCACGATCAGCGCGGCGCCGCGCACGTCAGCGCTCTCCGCCGCGAAGGTCGGTCCAGACCGCGTCGAGCGCGCGGTCGATGTCGTCGATCGCGTACGCGGCGTAGCCGAGCCGGAACAGCGCGGCCGCGCCCTCGGCCGCGGCGCCGGCCGCGCGCAGCCGCTCGAGCTCCGCGCGCAGCCGCGCGGCATCGAGCGCGCTGTCCGCGTCCGCGGCGACGCGCCCGGCCAGCACCGGCAGCAGCCGCGGCGCGACGCCGAGCCGGCGCGCGAGCGCGGCGAGGCGCGCGGCGTCGGGTGGCGTCATGCGGCGCTCGCGTCGAGGTGCAGCGCGCGGTGGTACGCCGCGAACACCTCGTCGCGGCCGCCTTCGAGCATGCTGCGGCCGTGCTCGATCCAGAGCAGGCGGTCGCAGCGCTCGGCGATCTGCTTCTCGTCGTGACTGACCAGCACGACCGTGCGGCCTTCGCGCATGCGCGCGCGCAGCGCGTCGCCGGACTTCTGCTGGAACTCCGCGTCGCCGACGCTGAGCACCTCGTCGATCAGCAGCACGTCGGGCTCGACTTGCAGCGCGACCGCGAACGCGAGCCGCATGTTCATGCCGGACGAGTACGTCGCGACCGGCTGCTCGAAGAAGTCGCCGAGCTCGGAGAACTCGCGGATCGCGGCCAGCCGCGCGACGATCTCGCGTCGTCGCAGGCCGAGCAGCAGGCCGGACAGCACCGCGTTGTCGCGGCCGGACAGATGCGGCACGAAGCCGAGCGCGAGCGCGAGCAGCTGGCACGACACCGGCCCGCGCCGCACATGGCCGCGGTCCGGCGCGACGATGCCGGCGATCACGCGCAGCAGCGTGCTCTTGCCGGCGCCGTTGCGGCCGACGACGCCGAGCCGCTCGCCGCGGCGCAGCGTCAGGTTCACGTTTTCGAGCGCCCAGTAGCGGCCGCCGCCGATGCTGCGCTGCGTGTGGTACGCGACGCCGACGCCGGCGAGCTCGATGACGACCTCGCCCATTCTCAGCTCGCGAGCTTCGGGTAGCGCGGCGCGAGCCGCTGCACGACGAACGCGCCGAGCGCGCAGATCGCGAGCGCGATCGCGCCGACCTTCGACAGCCCGACCCAGTTCGGCCACTGCGCGTGCATCAGGATGCCGCGCACGTCGTCCATGACCACCGCGACCGGGTTCAGCGCCATCAGCCAGCGCAGGTTCGGCGGCACCTGCGCGAGCGGGAACACGACGCCGGACAGGAACATCACGACGGTCAGCACCTGCTCGATGACGAAGCGCAGGTCCGGCACCAGCGGCACCAGCGCCGCGACGACGAAGCCGGCGCCGGCCGCGGCGAGGAACACCGCGAGGAACACGATCGGCAGCGCGAGATAGGCGCGGTTCGGCGGATAGCCGGCCATCCACAGGATCGCGAGCAGCAGCGCGAAGATGCAGAAGAACTTCACGGTGTCCGACAGCATCGCGACGAGCGGGAACACGAGCGGCGGCAGGCGCACCTGGCGCACCATCGGCAGGCTGCTCCAGATCGCGTAGCCGCCGTGCGTGACGCACGATTTCATCCATTGCCAGAGCGTCATGCCGATCAGCAGGAACGGCAGGTAGTCCGGGCCGCCGGTCTTCAGGATCACGTCGAACACGAGCCAGAACGCGCCCATCATCATCGCCGGCTCGAGCACCCACCAGATCAGGCCGAGATAGCTGCGCGCGGCCTCGGCGCGGAGCTCCGCATAGGTGCTGAACAGGACGAGCTCGATCAGGTGCCGGCGCATGCGAGTGGCGGTCGGAAAGGTCGGCGAGAATAGCGGAATTCGCCGCGCTCAGCCCGTGCAGAGCCGGTCCAGCGCGGGCCCGCCGAACGCGAGGAACAGGAGCAGCGCGGCGAGCGCCGCACCGAGCGCGAAGCGCGGCCAGGCCGGTGCCGCCGGCGCGCCGCGGCCGCGCGCGGCGAGCACGTCGCCGGCGAAGCCGCACAGGAACGGCAGCATCGGCAGCAGGAAGCGCGCCTTGACGTGGACCAGCGCGAACAAGGCGAGCTGATAGGCGAGAAACAGCGCGACGACGATGCGGAGCGGTGCGGCCGCTTCGTCGCCGCGCGCAGGCGGCGGCGCCGCGAGCGCCGCGCGCCGGCGCGCGGCGCCGAACCACGGCAGCGCGGCGAGGCCGAACGCGGCCGTGCCGAGCGTCAGTGCGTGGAACGCGTCGTTGGCCGCGGTCAGTGCGCGCGTCAGCCACGGCGGCGTGCGATAGACCGACAGATGCCCGGCGCAGGCCCGACCCGGCAGCTGCGAGACGAGCGGCGTCTTCGCGCCGAACAGCCGGAAGTACTGCCGGCCGAGCTGGTCGGCGAGCACGCGCGCGACGCCGCGCTCGGCGACGAACGCGCGGATCTTCGCCAGGTACAGCGCATTGCGCTCGCGCGGCGTCGGCGCGCTGGCGAGGAACGCGGGCAGCGTGCGCCCGCCCATGTCCTCGACGTAGTCGCTGCGCCAGCGGTCGGTCAGGCCGATCCAGAGGTTGTAGATCGAGCTGTCGGCGATCATCGGCGTGCCGTAGGCGCGCCAGCCGTGCACGAGCGGCGGCAGCGTCGCGGCGCCGAGCCCGAGCGCGAACGCGAGCGCCGGCCCGGCGAGCACGCGCGGCGGCGCGCGCCGCACGAACACGAGCAGGAACGCCGGCCAGAACGGCGACAGCAGGCTTTTCGCCAGGATCGCGAGGCCGACGCAGGCGCCGGCGGCGAGCGCGCGCGCGCGCGTCGGCGAGCGCGCGAGCAGGTCGAGCGCGGCGAGCAGCAGGAACAGGTGCGGGATCTCCGGCCAGAGCCAGTGCGCGTAGGCGGCGATGCCGGGGTTCAGCAGGAACAGCGCGGCCGCCGCGTTCGCCGCGGCGACACGGCCGCCGAGCCGGCGCCAGAGGTCGCGCAGCAGCGCCGCGCAGCCGACGAACAGCGCGGTCTGCACGAGCTGCGCGGCGAGCACGCCGGTGCCGAACGCGGCGTGCAACGCGGCGAGCAGCAGCGGCTGCAGCGGCGGCCAGATCGTGCTCTGCATCCACGCGCCGCCGGCGAGGATCGCGAGCGCGGCGTCCTCGTAGCTCCGCTCGTCGCCGATCAGCGGCTTCGCGCCGTAGGCGTAGTACGCGGCCCAGATGGACGCCTGCGACAGCGCGAACAGCGCGACGAACAGCGCCGCGGCGGAGCGGCGCACGGACGCGCGCGGCGCGGCCGGGCTCATCGCACCGGCGCGCCGCGGCGTCAGCCCTGCGCGGGCGCGGCGTCGGCCGCGCGCCGCTTCGGCGGCGCGTGGAACGTCGGCGTGAACTTCTCGCGCGTGCCGTTCGTCGAGATGCTCTCGACGTAGTACCAGTAGTCGCGGCACGGATCGATCGAGTCGTCGCGGAACTCGTACTGGTGCGTCTCGTCGGAGCTGCCGGCGCCGCCGATCGGCTCCTTCGTCAGCTTCTTGAACTCGCCCTTCTCGCTGTCGCCGCGATAGACGTCGAAGCCGAAGCTGTTCTGCTCGCTCGCGGTCGTCCAGCGCGCGGTGTTCGCGACGCGCTGGTCCGGCGGCAGCTTCGACTGGTCGCCGCAGACGCCGACCGGCACCGGCTTCGGCGCGGCCGGCGGCGTCTCCGCGTCCGGTGCGGCCGCGGCACCCGCGGATGCGCCCGGTGCCGGCGTGGCCTGCGGCGCGGGCGACGGAGCCGCCGGCGGCGCCGACGGGCTGCACGCGCCGAGCGCGGCGGTCATCAGGATCACGAGGACGGACGTGCGCATCGGAGCTCCGGAGCGGCGCCGGACGGCGGCGGCCGGCCGCAACGATAGTCGCGGCGCGCCCGCGCTGGCAACCGCGCACGTTCGCCGCGCGCGCGTATGGCATCATTCGCGCCCCGGCGCGGGGTGCAGTCGGACCGAAGCTCGCCGTCCGGCGCGATCGCGCCGGCGGCGCGCGCCGATGCGCCGTCAGCGCTTGCCATCGTCGGCACCGTCGCCGGCGCCGACCGACCGACGACTGCGTGCCCGCGAACCCGTGAACCCCGCTCCCGACGACTACCTCGAGCGCGTCAAGGCCGAGATCCGCAGCGAGGCCGAGCGCGCGCGCGAGCGCGCGCCGCTGCCGCGCGTCGAGATCGCCGTCGCGCGCGCCGAGGCCGCCGCCGCCGACGGCATCGAGCGCGAGCGCCGCGACTACGCGATCGGCGAGCTGACCGGCCCGGACCATCGCGCGTTCGTCGAGCGTGCGTTCCGCGCGCTGCTGAAGCGCCCCGCCGACGAGGCCGGCGCCGAGCGCCAGATCGCGCTGCTCGCCGCCGGCGCCGCGAAGGCCGAGGTGCTCGGCGACCTGCGCTGGTCGCCGGAAGGCCGCCGCCTCGGCGTGCGCGTGCACGGCCTGCTGCCGCGTTATCTGCTCGCGAAGCTGTCGCGCGTGCCGCTGCTCGGCTATTGCGTCGACTGGGCGCTCGCGCTGGCCGGCCTGCCGATGCTGCTGCGCCACCAGCGCGCGGCCGACGCGTCGATCGCGGCGCGCTTCGAGGACGTCGCGCGCGTGCACGCGGAGGCCGCGCAGCGCTTCGACGCGCACGCGGCAGCGCAGGAGCAGCGCTGGGAAGAGCAGGACCGCCGCAACGCCGCGGTCGCCGAGGACATCCGCCGCGCGCTGCTGCGCGTCGACGCGCTCGAACGGCGTGCGACCGCGCTCGAGGAGCACACGCACGATCTCGCCGCGCTGCGCCACTACGTGCACGCGATCAACCATTGGGTCGTGTCGCTGCAGCGCAGCCTCGACGCGCTCGAGCGCGCGGCCAACGCCGAGCGCGCGCGCGCGGACGCGTTCGCCGCGTCGGTCGCCGAATCCGCTGCCGACGCCGCCGCGCGGCAGCGGCGTCACGCCGCGTGGAGCGCCGCGCTGAAGCAGCGGCTCGGCGACGGCGCGCGCGTGCTCGACCTCGGCAGCGGCGCCGGCGCCTGGCTCGAGGCGCTGCTCGGCGCGGCGCTCGCGGCGACCGGCGTGGAGACGAACCGCGCGCTGGCCGAGCGCGCGCTCGCGCGCGGGCTGCCGGTCGCGCACGGCGAGCCGGCCGACGCGCTCGCGCGCTGCGACGACGCGGCGCTCGACGGCGTCGCGCTCGCGGCCGCGCTGCTCGCCGACGTCGGCGCGGCCGAGGCGCTGCTGACGCACGCGCACCGCGCATTGCGGCCCGGCGGCGTGCTGCTGCTGCGCGTCGAGCCGGAGCCGCCGCTCGCGCCGGGCGCGCCGATCGACGCGGCGCGCGCCGCCGCGCTGCTCGCGGCCGCCGGCTTCGCCGATCCGCTCGCGCTGACGGAGAGCGACGGCGCCGCCGTGCTCGCGCGGCGGCCCGCGCCGTGAGCGGCGCCGGCGCATGAGGATCGCGGTACTGGTTCCGGCGCTCGCCGCGCACGACGCGGTCAGCAACGACGCGCTCGGCATCGGCGCGGCGCTGCGCCGCTTCGGCCACGAGGTCGCGGTGTTCGCGCCGCACGCGCGCGGCGTCGACGAGCCGGTGCGGCCGCCCGGCGAGATCGAGGCGTGGCTGCGCTCGCCGCGCGACGTGCTGCTCTATCACCACTGCACCGCGTGGGACCTCGCGCTCGACCTGCT
Organism: Dokdonella sp.; assembly: GCA_036398645.1. GTDB lineage: Bacteria > Pseudomonadota > Gammaproteobacteria > Xanthomonadales > Rhodanobacteraceae > Dokdonella_A. Next base: position 8,562 of record DASWOS010000052.1, read on the forward strand.
GCGCCGCGTGCGCGCGCGCCGCGTCGTGCGCTACCACAACGTGACGCCGCCGGAGTTCTTCGCCGGCTGGTCCGAGGCGCACGTGCACGCCTGCGCGCGCGGACGCGCCGAGCTCGACGACTACGCCGCGCTCGGCGCCGAGCTCTATCTCGGCGCGTCGCCGTTCAATCTCGAGGACTTCACGCGGCGCGGCGTCGATCCGGCGCGCTGCGCGGTGCTGCCGCCGTTCCATCCGGTCGAGGCGCTGCTCGCCGAGACCGCGCCGTCGCACCGCGTGCCGGCCGCGAACGGCGCGACGCGGCTGCTGATGGTCGGACGCATCGCGCCGCACAAGGGCGACTTCACGCTGATCGACGTGCTCGCCGCGTGCCGGCGCGCATTCGACGCGCGCGCCGAGCTGCTGCGCATCGGCGCGCTCGACGCGAGCCTCGCCGCGTACGGCGACGCGTTGCGCGCGCACGCGGCCGCGACCGGCGTCGAAACCGGCGTGCTCGCGCTCGGCGGCGCCGGCACGGCGGACCTGCGCGCGGCCTACGCGTCGGCCGACGCGCTCGTCGTGCTGAGCGCGCACGAGGGCTTCTGCGTGCCGCTGGTCGAGGCGATGGCGCTCGGCCTGCCGGTCGTCGCCTGTGACGCCGGCGCGATCGCATGGACGCTCGGCGACGCCGGCATCGTCTGGCCCGAACGCGATCCGCACCTGTTCGCGGCCACGGTCGCGCGCCTGCGCGCGGACGCGGAGCTGCGCGACGCGCTCGCCGCGCGCGGCCGCGCGCGCTATCGCGAGCAGTTCGCGCCGGCGGCGCTCGAGCGCGGCCTGCGCGACGCGCTCGCGCGGCTCGAGCGCGTCGCCGCGCGCACGGAGGCCGCGTGAGAGCCGCGCTGCTGCTGCCGGTGTTTGCGAGCCGCGACGCGATCGGCACCGACGTGCTCGCGATGGCCGACGCGCTGCGCGCGGCCGGCGTCGACACGCGGATCTTCTGCGACGGAACCGACGGCGTGCGCGGCCCGGCGTACCCGCTGTCGAAGGCGCTCGCCTTCGCCGGCGGCGCGGACGACCTCGTCGTCTACCATTTCTCGACCGGCTGGCCGCAGGCGATCGACGTGCTGCGCCGCGCGCGCGGGCGGCGCGTCGTGCGCTACCACAACGTCACGCCGCCGGAGTTCTTCGCCGGGATCTCCGCGGTGCACGCCGATGCCTGCGCCGGCGGCCGCCGCGAGCTGCCGCAGCTCGCCGCGCTCGGCTGCGAGCTGTACCTCGCCGCATCGGACTACAACCGCGCCGAGCTCGTCGCGGCCGGCGCGCCGGCCGCGCGGACGCGCGTGCTGCCGCCGTTCCACCGCGTCGAGCAGCTGCTCGACCGCGAGGCCGATCTCGCGCTGCTCGACGAGCTCGCCGACGGCACGCGCAATTTCCTGATGGTCGGGCGTATCGCGCCGAACAAGGGCCACGTCGAGCTCGTCGACGCGTTCGCGGCGTACCTCGACCGCTTCGACGCGTCGGCGCGGCTGCTGCTGGTCGGCAAGCTCGACCCGAACCTCGCCGCATACGAGGCCGCGATCCGCCGCCGCGCCGAGCAGCACCGGCTCGGCGGCCGCCTGCGCTGGATCGCGTCGGCGAGCGAGGAGCAGCTCAAGGCGGCGTATCTCGCCAGCCACGTGATGATGACGCTGAGCCGCCACGAAGGCTTCTGCGTGCCGCTGGTCGAGGCGATGGCGCTCGGCGTGCCGGTCGTCGCGCGCGCCGCGGCGGCGATCCCGGAGACGCTCGGCGGCGCCGGCCTGGTCTGGGACGAGGACGATCCGCTGCTGTTCGCCGCGGCGGCCGACCGCATCGTGCGCGACGCGGAGCTGCGCCGGCATCTCGAGGAACTCGGCCACGCGCGCTATCGCGCCGAGTACGCGCCGGCGCGGCTGCGCGCCGCGTTCGCCGAGCTGGTCGGGCTCGGCCGATGAAGCCGCGCGTCGCGATCGTCGTGCAGCGCTGGGCGCCGGACATGGCCGGCGGCTCCGAGGCGCTCGCCTGGCAATACGCCGAGCTGCTCGCCGACGCGTTCGAGGTCGAGCTGTTGACCTCGACCGCGCGCGACTACGTGAGCTGGGCCGGCGTGTTCCCCGAGGGCGCGCAGGCGAGCGGCCGCGTCGTCGTGCGCCGCTTCGCGCCGGCGTTCACGCGCGGCGCGTACTTCTTCGCGCTGCACGCGCGCGCGCTGGGCGACTGGCGGCCGCACGAGCCGGCCTCGGAGCGCGCGCGGACGGTCTGGACGAGCGCGCTGCAGGAGGAGCTGATCAAGTTCCAGGGGCCGTGGTGCCCGGGCCTGCTCGACCATCTCGAGGCGCACGCCGACGCGTACGCCGCGATCGTGCTCACGACCTACCTGTATCCGACCAGCTATTTCGCCGCGCGCCGGCTGCCACGGCACAAGCTGCTGCTCGCGCCGACGCTGCACGACGAGGCGATGGCGTACCTGCCGGCGTTCGCGCGCTACCGCGAGCGGATCGGCCGGTTCCTGTGGCTGACCGACGCCGAGCGCGCGCTCGCCGGCCGGCTCTGGGGCGTCGACGCCGGCGAAGTCGTCGGCATGGCGATCGACGCGAAGACCGCCGCGCCGGCCGAATCCGACGGACCGTACCTGCTCTACTGCGGCCGGCTCGACGCGCAGAAGGGCACCGACCGGCTGCTCGACGCGTTCGCGTCGTACCGCGCGCTGCATCCCGAGCGGCGGCTGAAGCTCGTGCTGACCGGCTCCGACGCGCTCGGGCTCCGCGCGACGCCGGGCGTCGAGTTCCTCGGCTTCGTCGACGAGGCGCGCAAGCTCGCGCTGATGGCCGGCGCGGCCGCGTTCGTGCAGCCGTCGCGCTACGAGAGCTTCAGCATCGTCACGCTCGAAGCGATGGCGCAGGGCACGCCGATCCTCGTCAACGCCGAATGCGAGGTGCTCGCCGAGCACGCGCGGCGCAGCGGCGCCGGCTTCGCGTTCCGCGGCGAGGACGAGCTGCACCGGGCGATCGACGCGGTGCTCGCGCTCGACGCGGACGCGCGCGCGGAGCTCGGCCGGCGCGGCCGCGACTACGTGCACACACGCTACGGCCGCGAGCGCGTGCGCGACGCGCTCGTCGCCGAGGTGCGCGCGGTCGCCGGCGCGTAGGCGGGCGCCGCCGCGCTCAGCGCGCGGCGAGCCGCACGAGGAAGCGCGCGCCGCCGAGCGTCGGCGAGCGGTCGACGACGAGCTCGCCGTGGTACGCCTTCAGGATGTCCTGCACGATCGACAGGCCGATGCCGTGTCCCTGCACGCGCTCGTCGCCGCGCACGCCGCGCTGCAGCAGGCGCTCGACCTGATCCTCCGCGATGCCGGGGCCGTCGTCCTCGACGGCGAGCTCGAGTCCGGCGCGCGCGCCGGCGCCGAGCCGCAGCGGGCGCGCGCTCAGCGTGACGCGGTGGCGCGCCCACTTGAACGCGTTCTCGAGCAGGTTGCCGAACAGCTCGAGCAGGTCGCCCTGGTCGCCGCGGAAGCGCGCGTTCGCGTCGATGTCGAACTCGCAGAGGATCGCCTTGCGCGCATAGACCTTCTCGAGGCTGCGCACGATCTCCTCGGCGAACGGCTCGATCGGCAGCGGCGTCGCGAACGTCTGGTGGCCCGAGGTCGCCGCGCGCGAGAGCTGGTACGCGACGATCTCGTCCATGCGCCCGACCTGCTCGAGCACGGTCCAGCGCAGCGCATCGCCCTCGCTGCCGGTCTCGAGCTGGCTGCGCATGACCGCGAGCGGCGTCTTGAGGCTGTGCGCGAGGTCCGACAGCGTGTTGCGGTAGCGCTTGACGCGCTCGCGCTCGGCGTCGATGAAGTTGTTCAGGCTCGCGGTCAGGCCCGACAGCTCGGCCGGATACGCGCTGGCGAGATGCTCCTGCACGCCGCGTTCGACGCGCGCGAGATCCGCGGCGACCTTGCGCAGTGGCGCGAGGCTCCAGCGCAGCACGCCGAGCAGCAGCAGCAGCAGCACGATG
>DASWOS010000053.1:0-3865 GCA_036398645.1 Dokdonella sp.
TCTAGTGAGAACTTTTATTCCGCTGAAGGAAGTTTCAAAATACCGACATCTATTCGCTGCAATTCAACACGCGATCTATTTGCACCATGGATAGGACTTAACGGCTTCGGAAATAATACAGTTCAGCAAGCCGGCGTCGCAATTAGTTGCGCTACTGGAGTCCCAACCTATCAAGCATGGTACGAAATGTTTCCGGCCCTGCCTGTATATATAAGTACGGCAGCGTATCCTATTTCCGCCGGCGATACGATTTTTATATGGGTGACGAGTTATAGGAACCTCAATGGAACATACACGATAACCATCGAGGGAAACGGGTGGAGTTTCCAAACCATGCAATCGGGCGGCCCAACGACCGCGATTTCAGCTGAAGCAGTAACGGAATCACCGCTCAATCCGCCATCCTATCCGAATTTTGGAACTATCCAGTTCATGCAACTCAGAGGCTACATCTATGGCACGCATGAAGGTAATGTATTTGACGAAGGGACGACGTCAATGTCTATTCCTAAATACAATTTATCCGCAACTAATCATTATGGAAATACAGTAATAGTAGAAACGACGTCTTCAAATATTTCCTGCGAAGAACCTTATTGTCAGTTCGTCACGACTTACGTTCACGAGTAGCGCTTTCGATAACGAGCCGACTGGCAGCGTCATTCAATTCAGATTGATTATTAGATCGATAATTATAAAGTAATTATAAAATAATGCTATATTGTTTAGCTAAATATATGTTATAGATCTTTGGGCTCTGCGTCGTTTACGAATCGAGTCACCACCCCCAATCCCGCGTCCATTCATAAGTCATTTTGTGAGTAGCTATTTAGCGCACGTGCAACCGTCATCGGTGTACCGACGCCGGAATCCGGTCAGTTAGCACGAGCACGACCTCGGCCGGAGCATCGCCGCGGCGCAGCGCGAACCTGAGCCGCGTACCGGCCGGCAGCTCGCGCAGCCGCGCGCGCCAGTCCGACAGGGTGTGCGCCGACACGGCCTCGCCGCCGATTGCGGTGACGCGGTCGCCGACGCGCACGCCGGCGCGTTCGGCCGCGCTCGCGGCGGCGACGTCGGCGACCTCGAGCGCGTCGCCGTCGCCGAGCAGCCAGAGTCCGCTGCGGTCGAACGCGTCGGGCTTGCCGAACTCCGCGTTCGGCGCGAGGTACATGCGCTTGGCCGCGTAGTCGAACGCGACCGTGAAGCGGCGCAGCACGCCGCCGCCGAGGTTCGCGCCGCGGTCGGGCTCGGCGAACGCGCCCTTGTCGCCGAGATAGAGATTGCCGGCGACGCCGCGAATCGAGAAGCCGCCGACCTTCAGCTCGCCGAGGCGTGCCGGACGGCCGCGCGACGGTCCGCCGACGCCCCAGCCGGTGACGCTCTCCGGCGCGGCGTGGTACTTCGCGACGAGATCGTGCGCGCGGACGAACGGCGAATGCAGCGTCAGCGAATCGCGCGCGCCGGTGTCGATGCCGATGCGCAGCGGCAGCCCGTCGAGCACGCCTTCGACGATCGGCTGGCGGCCGGCGAGATCGAACGGCACCGCGACCGCGCCGGTCGGCGGCGCGAACTTCGCCGGCTCGGTCAGCGTCAGCGTGCGCGCGGCATAGTCGATCGTGACGCCGAAGCGACGGAACATCTCGTAGCCGACGAGCCCGTCGGCGACGTAGCCCTCGACCTGCGCGAGGCTGCCGGAGATCGATGACGTAGAACACCGGCTTCGCGAGCACCGCGGCGCCGACGCGCACCTCGCCCGCGTGCGACATCGCGAGATCGACCGCGTCGCCGCCGACGCCGCGGGCGGCGAGCTTGCCCTCGCCGGCGACGCCGAACTTCCGCGCCGCGGCCGGCGTCAGCAGGTTGACGCCGCCGGTGTCGACGAGGAACCGCGCCGGCTTGCCGTCGATCGCGCCCTCGACGTAGATGTGGTTGTTGACGAGCTCGAACGGAACCCGCGTGACGCCGTCGGCGGCGTCGATGCGCGCGGTCGGCGTCATCGCCGGCATCGCGAAGTCCGCGTCGGCGATCGCGACGTTGATTTCGTAACGGTCGACGCGCAGCTCGCTGCGCTGGCGCGGATCGGTGCGGCCGGCCGCGTCGGTGGTGTCGTTGACGAGATGGAACGGCAGGCGCAGGCCGTCGACGTCGCGCCAGTCGTCGAACGTCGCGGTCTGCGTGTCCTGGCCGACGCGCTGCTGCGTGCGCGCGAGCAGATGCGTCTGCGCGTCGAACCAGAGCGTGACCGGATCGCCGCCGTCCGGCGTCGCGACGACGACGTCGTAGCGGCGGCCGCCGTCCTCGCGCGTCTCGACGCGCGAGTAGCTCGCGGCGATGCGCGCCGGATACCAGTACGCGTACGCGGCGAGCCAGGCTTGGCTGCGCGCGGTCCGCTTCGCTTCCGGCGCGTCGAGCACGGCGACCTCGCCGCCGGGGTCGCGCTGCCACGCCTGCCGCCCGTCGTCGCCGTTGGCGCCTTCGATCGGCCCGAGCGTGTAGCGGCCGACCGAACGCCCGGTCACGAGGTCCTGCGTGCCTTCGAAATGCCCGTCGAGGCCACCGGCACTCAGCGCCCCGCTCGTACGCAGGCTCGTGATCGCATCCCAGCGTGCGCCGCCGCTCGCGTCCTTGTTGCGCGCGAACACGGCGGCCGCGTCCTCGGCGCGCGCGGCGCCGGCGCCGAGCAGCAGCGCGACGGCGAGTCCGAACGAAAAAAGCGTCTTCGACATGAACGTCTCCCGGCGGCTTCGCTTGCGTGCGTTCCGCATTGTTTGAATAATCGATTCAAATTTCAAAAGGCGCAACCCAACCGATGGCACGGACCAACGACGCCCCGATCGAGGACGCGACGCAGATCGCGCTGCTCGCCTCGCCGACGCGCATCGACATCGTCGACACGCTCGAATCGCTCCGCGGCGCGGTCACGGTCGCCGAGCTCGCCACGCAACTCGGCCGGCCGGCGGACGGGTTGTACTACCACCTGCGCCAGCTCGCCGCGGCCGGCCTGATCGAGGAGGACGCGAGCTCCGGCGGCCGCCGCTACCGACGGCGCGCCCCGACCGGTACGCGCGTGCGCCTGCGCTACCGCCCCGGCGCGACCGCGAACGCGCGTGCGGTCGACCGCGTCGCCGCCGCCGCGCTGCGCGTCGCCGCGCGCGACTTCGCGCGCGCGATCGCCGATCCGCGCTCGGTCGTGCAGGGTGCCGCGCGCGACCTCTGGATCTCCCGCGGCAAAGGCTGGGTCGGCGCGGCGGAGCTGCGCGAGATCAACCGGCTGCTGGTGCGGCTCGCGGACCTGCTGCAGCGGCCGCGCACGCCGCGGCGCGACCGCCTCGTCGCGCTGAGCTGGGTGCTCGCGCCGGTCGACGCGAAGCCGGCGCGCCGCGCGCGCGCGGCGACGCCGGCTGCGACGCGGGGTCGCTCCGCCATGGACCGACGCGGCTGCTAGACTGCGCGGCTCCGCGATGCGTCGAGGCCGCCGGATGGCACGATCCCCGAACAAGAACGCGGCGAGGACTTCCGCCCCGCGCGTCCGCGCGGTCGGGCAGGCCGAAGCCGAGGAAGCCGTGCGCGTGCTGCTGCGCTGGGCCGGCGAGGATCCCGCGCGCGAAGGGCTCGTCGACACGCCCAAGCGCGTCGTCGAAGCGTACCGCGACTGGTTCTCCGGCTACGCGATCGATCCGGCCGAGTACCTGCGCCGCACGTTCGAGGAGGTCGCCGGCTACGACGAGATGATCGTGCTGCGCGACATCGAGTTCGAGTCGTTCTGCGAGCACCACATGGCGCCGATCATCGGCCGCGCGCACGTCGGCTACCTGCCGACCGACAAGGTCGTCGGCATCTCGAAGCTCGCGCGCGTCGTCGACGG
>DASWOS010000054.1:0-2662 GCA_036398645.1 Dokdonella sp.
GCGGCGCCGGCTCGAACGCCGCCGCGCCGCGCTCGACGAGCTCGCGCGCGCGCTGCAGGCGGTCAGCCCGCTCGCGACGCTCGAACGCGGCTACGCGATCCTGCTCGAGCGCGAGTCCGGGCGCGTCGTGCGCTCGGTCGCGCAGGCCGCCGCGGCACGGCGGCTCCGCGCGCGCCTCGCCGACGGCGAGATCGACGTCGTCGCCGACGACGGCTGAGCGCGACGCGCCGTCGGCGCGCCGGCCGCGCGACGGCGGCCGCGCTGCCCCGGCGCGTTCCACACCGCCGCGGGTCGACTCGCGGGCGGCGGCCCGCAGCGCGGGACGCCGCGCGCTCCGCTCCGGCCGCTTGCCGAGTCTTCATGATCGCGCGCGTACAGTGCCGGGCATCCCGCGACCCGGAGGAACCGTCATGTCCGCGCACGTCCACCCGTACTATCTCGCCGGCCGGCCGGTGCAGGCGAACGCCGCGCTCGAGGTCCGCGACAAGTACTCCGGCGAGATCGCCGCGCGCGTCGCGCTCGCCGACGCGGCCGCGATCGACGCCGCGATCGCGGCCGCGGTGCAGGCCGAGGCGCCGATGCGCGCGCTGCCGCCGTACGCGCGGCAAGCCGCGCTCGAGCACTGCGTCGCGCGCTTCCGCGAGCGGCGCGACGAGCTCGCGCTCGCGCTCTGCGTCGAGGCCGGCAAGCCGATCGGCGACGCCGAAGGCGAAGTCACGCGCCTGATCGACACGTTCAAGGTCGCCGCCGAGGAAGCCGTGCGCATCGACGGCGAGATCCCGAATCTCGAGATCTCCGAGCGCGCGAAAGGCTACCGCGGCTTCGTCAAGCGCGTGCCGATCGGCGCGTGCGCGTTCATCACGCCGTTCAACTTCCCGCTGAACCTGGTCGCGCACAAGGTCGCGCCGGCGGTCGCCGCCGGCTGCCCGTTCGTGCTGAAGCCGGCCAGCGCGACGCCGCTCGGCGCGCTGATCATCGCCGAGGTGCTCGCCGAGACCGAGTTGCCGGAAGGCGCGTTCTCGGTGCTGCCGTGCCGGTCGCAGGACAGCGCCGCGCTGGTCGAGGACGAGCGCCTGAAGCTGCTCTCGTTCACCGGCGGCCAGGTCGGCTGGGAGCTGAAGGCGAAGGCCGGCCGCAAGAAGGTCGTGCTCGAGCTCGGCGGCAACGCCGCCGCGATCGTCGACGCGGATCAGCGCGAGCGGCTCGACCGCGTCGTCGAGCGGCTGATCTTCGGCAGCTATTACCAGTCCGGCCAGAGCTGCATCAAGGTGCAGCGCGTGTTCGCGCACGAGTCGCTGTACGCGGAGCTGCGCGAGCGCTTCGTCGCGGCGGCGCGCGCGCTGAAGGCCGGCGATCCGAAGCAGCGCGACACGTTCCTCGGGCCGATGATCGACGAGGACAACGCGAAGCGGCTCGAGGGCTGGATCGGGGAAGCCACGCGCGCCGGCGCGAAGCTGCTCTGCGGCGGCGGCCGCAGCGGCGCGATGCTCGAGGCGAGCGTGCTCGAGGACGTGCCGCGCGACGCGAAGATCGCCGCGCTCGAGGCGTTCGGGCCGGTCACCGTGCTCGCGCCGTTCCGCGACTTCGACGACGCGCTCGCCGCCGTCGACGCGTCGGACTACGGCCTGCAGGCCGGCGTGTTCACCAACGACCTCGCGCATGCGATGCGCGCCTGGGACCGCCTCGACGTCGGCGGCGTCGTCGTCAACGACGTGCCGAGCTTCCGCGTCGACAACATGCCTTACGGCGGCGAGAAGCGCTCCGGCCTCGGCCGCGAAGGCGTGCGCTACGCGATCGAGGACATGACCGTGCGGCGGCTGCTCGTGCTGCGCGACGCGTGAGCGCGCGGCGCGGCCGCGGCCGGCGTCGCTACAGCTCGCGCGTCATGAACACGCTGTGCGGGTCCTCGACGTAGTCTGCGAACGGCGCGCAGCGCACGAAGCCGAAGCCGGCGTACAGCGCGTGCGCCGGCGCGAATGCGGCCATCGAGCCGGTCTCGAGGCTGAGCCGGCGATAGCCGCGCCGGCGCGCCTCGCCGATCAGGTGTTCGAGCAGCCGACGCGCGACGCCGGCGCGACGATGCGCGCGCGCGGTACGCATCGATTTGATCTCGCCGTGCGCCGCGTCGAGCTGCTTCAGCGCGGCGCAGCCGAGCAGCTCGGCACCGCTCCAGGCGGTCCAGAACGTGATCTCCGGCCGGCGCAGCTGGTCGAGCGCGAGCGCGTGGATGCTTTCCGGCGGCGAATGCCGCGCCATGTCGCCGAGATGCTCCTCGAGCAGCGCGGCGACCTGCGGCGTGTCGAGCGTCGCGTATCTCGATCGCCGCCCTCGCCTCGGTCCGCCGCATGCGCGCCTCCGTCGTCGTCGAGCCGGCCGGCCCGCGGCACGGCTGCGGGCGCCGCGCCCGTTCGTGTAGCATCGACGCGAATGCGCGGGCGCGCAACGTCCCGCGCGGACGGCCGCTCGCGCGCGCCGCACCGCGGCCGCGCCGGACCGCCGAAGGAGCCCGATGCATCACGGCGCCGACATCCTGCTCGTGCTGTTCGCGATGTTCGTCGCGGCGCAGATCGGCGCGGAGATCGCGCAGCGTCTGAAGCTGCCCGGCGTCGTCGGCGAAATCCTCGCCGGCTGCGCGATCGGTCCGTCCGCGCTCGGCCTCGTC
>DASWOS010000055.1:0-2309 GCA_036398645.1 Dokdonella sp.
GTGCCGCGCTTCCGCGAGCAGATCCGCGCCGGCGGCCCGGTCACGGTCACGCATCCGGAGATCACGCGCTACTTCATGACGATCCCCGAGGCCTGCCAGCTGATCCTGCAGGCCTCGGTGCTCGGGCAGGGCGGCGAGATCTTCGCGCTCGACATGGGCGAGCCGGTCAAGATCCGCGATCTCGCCGAGCAGATGATCCGGCTCGCCGGCCGCCACGAAGGCGAGGACATCGAGATCGTCTACACCGGCCTGCGTCCCGGCGAGAAGCTGTTCGAGGAGCTGTTCCACCCGCAGGAGCGCTACAGCGACACCGCGCACGCGAAGATCTTCCTCGCGCAGCCGCGCGGCATGGCCTGGGGCTTGCTGGCCGCGCAGCTCCGTCAGGCCGAGGCCGCCGTGCGCGACTACGACGAGGACGCGCTGCGCCGCATCCTCGATCAGCTGCTGCCGGAGTTCGCCGTGCAGACGTCCCAGCCCGGCGAGGTCGTCGCGTTCGGCGCGCGCACCGCCTGAGCCGCGCCGGCCTGCCTCGCCCGCGGCCGATCTGCGAGAATCGCGTTTCCGGTGCGCCGCGCGCGCCGATCCGCCTTGTCAGCCGAAGGACCTCGAATGTCGAACCGCTTGCGCAAAGTCGTGTTCCCGGTCGCCGGCCTCGGCACGCGTTTCCTGCCGGCGACGAAGGTCGTCGCGAAGGAGATGCTGCCGGTGCTCGACCGTCCGCTGATCCAGTACGCCGTCGACGAAGCGGTCGACGCCGGCGCGGACACGCTGATCTTCGTCACGAACCGCTACAAGCACGCGATCGCGGACTACTTCGACAAGGCCTACGAGCTCGAGAGCAAGCTCGCGCAATCGGGCAAGAACGACCTGCTCGCGATGGTGCAGGGCACGCTGCCGCCGCACGTGCGCTGCGTCTTCGTCACGCAGCCGGAGGCGCTCGGCCTCGGCCACGCGGTGCTGTGCGCGCAGCCGGTCGTCGGCGACGAGCCGTTCGGCGTGGTCCTGCCGGACGATCTGATCTGGAACGCCGGTCCCGGCGCGCTGCGCCAGATGTTCGAGCTGTCGCGGCGCGAGAACGGCGCCGGCGTCATCGCGGTCGAGGAAGTGCCGCGCGACCAGACCGACAAGTACGGCATCGTCGACGCGACCGCGCTGAGCGACCGCGCGGCGAAGATCAATCTCGTCGTCGAGAAGCCGAAGCCCGACGTCGCGCCGTCGAACCTCGCGATCGTCGGCCGCTACGTGCTGCCGTCGCGGATCTTCGCGCTGCTCGAGAGCACGCAGCCGGGCGCCGGCGGCGAGGTGCAGCTGACCGACGCGATCGCGGCGCTGCTCGCCGAGCGCTCGGTGCTCGCGTACCGCTTCGAGGGCACGCGCTTCGACTGCGGCAACAAGCTCGGCCTCGTGCGCGCGACGCTCGCGATGGCGCTCGCCGATCCGGCGCTCGCGGAGCCGACGCGGAAGCTCATGCGCGAAGGCCTGCGGGAGGCCGGCTGAGCCGCGGCCGCGCGCCGCCGCTGCCGACGATGGCCGCCGCGAGCGTTCCGTCCGTGGATTTGAGCTGGATCCTGAACCACCTCGGCGAGCAGCGCGAGCGCTACTTCGGCGCGGTCGCGCCGCCGATCGTGCAGTCGTCGATCTTCGCCTTCCCGACCGTCGCGGCGATGCGCGAGGGCTTCGGCGACGAGCTCGGCCGCCACGTCTACACGCGCGGCAACAATCCGACCGTCGAGATCCTGCGCGCGAAGATCGCCGCGCTCGAAGGCGCCGAGGACTGCCTGATGTTCGGCCGCGGCGCGGCCGCGATCGCCGCCGGCGTCGTCGCCTGCGTGTCCGGCGGCGACCACGTCGTCTGCGTCGCCAAGCCCTACAGCTGGACGCGCGCGCTGCTGCGCGACCTGCTCGCGCGCTTCGGCGTCGCGACGAGCTTCGTCGACGGCACCGACACGGCGAACTTCGAGGCCGCGCTGACCGCGCGCACGCTGCTCGTCGTGCTGGAGAGCCCGAACTCGATGACCTACGAGCAGCAGGATCTCGCCGCGGTCGCCGCGTTCGCGCGTGCGCGCGGCATCCGCACGCTCTGCGACAACAGCTACGCGACGCCGCTGAACCAGTCGCCGCTCGCGCTCGGCATCGACCTCGTCGCGCATTCGGCGACGAAGTACCTGAACGGCCACAGCGACGTCGTCGCCGGCGCGCTGTGCGGCAGCGCCGAGCTGATCCGCGGCGTGTTCCGCGGTCCGTACATGACCTTCGGCGCGATCCTCGCGCCGCACTACGCATGGCTGATGATCCGCGGCCTGCGCACG
>DASWOS010000056.1:0-4946 GCA_036398645.1 Dokdonella sp.
CGCGAGCGCGCCGCGTCCGCGCCGGCCGCCTCGTCGCGCGAACGCGCCGCGCCCGCGCCGCGTCAGAACGAGCGTGCGTCGATGGTTCGCGCGCCGGCGCCGCGCGCCGCCGCCGAGCCGGCGTCACGCGTCGCCGCCGAGCGGCCGTCCGCGTCCGCGCCGGCCGTCGATCCGGCCGTGCACGCGCCGGCGAAGTCGGGCTTCTTCCGCCGTATCGCACGAATCTTCACCGCGCGCTGAGCGCGCGCGTCAGAGCGCCGCGAGCCTCCGCCGCAGCGGATCGAGCGTCGCGAGCTGGCGCGCGCCGCTCGCGCCCATCGCCGTGAAGATCGCCGCCGCGGCGTCGAGGTCGGCGCGCGCGTCGGCCGGACGCTTCTGCGCGATGCGCACCGCGGCGCGCGCGCGCTTCGCCGCGGCGACGAACGGGCTCGTCGCGCCGTAGCTCGCGGTCGCGATCGAGACGGCCGCCTCGGCGAGCGCTTCGGCCTCGGCGACGCGCGACGCGGCGACGTACGCCTCGGCGAGATTGCCGCGCAGCGGCAGCGCGTAGCGCGTCGTCTCGCCGCCGCGTTCGATCGCCATCTGCAGGCCGTCCTCGAACAGCGCGATCGCCTCGGCCGCGCGGCCCTGCTGCTCGAGCACGAGACCGAGGTTGTTCTCGGTCTGCGCGAGCTCCGGCGACGGACCGTACAGGCTGCGTCGACGCTCGACCGCGTCGCGCAGATCGCGTTCCGCGTCGGCCAACCGGCCTGCGTTCATCGCCGCGGTGCCGCGATTGCTGAGCGCGGCGAGCGCCGCGACGGAATCGCGCTCGCCGAGCCCGGCGTAGACCTGAATCGCTTCGTCGGCGCGCCGCCACGCGTCGTCGTAGCGGCCGGCCTGGATCAGCGACACCGACAGCGTGCCGAGCGCGATGCCGAGGCTGCGATCCGGCTGACCGAGCAGCGCGCGACGGCCTTCGATCGCCTGCTCGAGCGTCGCGATCGACGCGTCCGCGTGACCTTCCGCGCGTTCGATCTGCGAGCGCGTGATCAGCGATTCGTTCAGCGCCTTCGCGTAGCGCGCCGGGTCGGTGCTCCACCAGGCGCGGGCCTGGTCGAGCAGCGCGTGCGCGCGGGCGACGTGGCTGCGAAAGTACTCGACCTCGGCGAGCTGCGCGCGCGCGTCCGCCTGCGCATCCGGATTGCGCTCGATGCCGGGCCACGCGAGCACCTGCTCGAGCAGCGGCGTCGCGCCCTCGGTGTCGCCGAGGCGTGCGTACAGCCCGGCGAGCTTCAGCGCGACGAGCTGGCCGGTCTCCGGCTCGCCGGCGAAGCGCTCGGCGATGTGGCTCGCACCGGAGCGCAGCACGTCGCGTGCGCTGACGCCGCCGGCGTCGCGCTGTTCGCCGGTGTCGCGGAACATCAGCATCACGTAGTCGACGATCGCATTGCTGCGCGCGGCCTCGGCGAGCGCCTCGTCGCGCCGCTGCCGCTCGAGCGACGCGCTGCGCAGCGCCCACGCGCTCGCGGCGATCAGCGCCAGCGTCAGCGCGCCGGCGACCGCGACCGCGGCCGCGTTGCGCGCGGCGAACTTGCGCGCGCGGTAGCCGAGACGATCGCCGCAGACGCGCACCGGCGCGCCGCCGAGCCAGCGCTCGAGATCGTCGGCGAGCGCCGCCACGGTCGCGTAGCGCCGTGCCGGCTCCGCGGCCAGCGCCGTGTCGACGATGCGGGTCAGGTCGCCGCGCACGGTGCGCCGGTAGCCGTGCAGCGACGTCGCGCGCGCGGCCACGCGCGCCGCGGCGACGTCGGCGTCGGCGGGTGCGGAGGGCGTCCGCGTGATCGCGGCGGCCAGCGGCGGCGCGCGCACGTCGCGCCCGTGCTGCGCGGCCGGCGGGCGCAGGCCCGCGATCAGCTCGTAGAGGATCGCGCCGAGCGAGTAGACGTCGGAGGCGACGCCGCCGGGCTCGCCGGCGATCTGCTCGGGCGCGGCGTATTCCGGCGTCAACGGCGCACGACCGCCGATCGTCGTCGCCCCGTCGTCGGGTCCGTCGTCGCCGCCGAGCAGGCGCGCGAGGCCGAAATCGAGCAGGCGCACGCGGCCGTCGTCGTCGACGAGCACGTTCGCCGGCTTCAGGTCGCGGTGCACGACGAGCTGCGTGTGCGCGTACTGCACGGCGGCGCAGACGTCGACGAACAGGCGCACGCGCGCGCGCACGTCGAGCGCGTGGTCGTCGCACCAGCGCACGATCGTGGTGCCGCGCACGTAATCGAGCGCGAACCACGGCCGGCCGTCCGGCGCGACGCCGCCGTCGACGAAGCGCGCGAGGTTCGGATGCGACAGCCGCGACAGAATGCGCCGCTCGCGCAGGAAGCGCGCCTGCACGTCGTCGAAATCGAAGCCGCGCCGGATCAGCTTCAGCGCGACTTCGTGGCGGAAGCCGTCGCTCTCGCGCACGCCGCGGTAGACCACGCCCATGCCGCCGCGGCCGATGCGCTCGACGACGCGGAACGGACCGAGCCGCGCGCCGAGCAGCGCGTCGGCCGACTCCGCCGTGCGGTCGTCGCGCGCGGCCGCGGCCTCGTCGTCGTCGACGCCGATCAGCGCGGACAGGAACGCCTCGACCGCGGCGTGCAGACCGACGTCCGCGCCGCAGCGGCGCTCGACGAACGCGGCGCGTTCGCCCGGCGGCAGGTCGAGCGCCTCGCGCGCGACCAGCAGCGTGTTCTTCTCGCGCGCGTCCATCGTCGCGGACCGGCGCCGGTCAGGTCGGAGCGCCGACGCGGCGCTGGCGGCGTTCGCGCACCGCGTGCCGAGCGTGCCGCGCGATGCGCGCGGCGGCCGGCCGGATCCGCGCCGCCTCGTCGACGCCAGGGCCGCAGCGTCGCTCGGCGAAGCTCGCGATGGGTTCGTGGACGCGCGCGCTCGCCGCCGCACCGGCACCGCCGTGCGGTCCGGCACCGCCGCGACCGGCGCCGCGCCGGCGCGGTCGCGCCGCGAACACAGCGTCGTCGCGCGGTCTCATGCGGCGACGGTAGCCGGTTTGCGCAGGCGTCGCCAGCGACGGTCCGCGCCGCGCCGCGCGGGCGGCCGCGACCGGTTTCGCTGCCGCTCGCGCCGCCGCGGTCACGCCCGGCGGAACGTCGACGCGGCGGTCGGCGGCACCGGCGGGGCGCGAGCCGGACGCGCGATGCCGGATCGCGCCGCGCCGCACCGGCCGGCGGTGTCGGCATCAGCTGCGACCGTAGTCTGCGCGTCGACGGGCGCGCGGCACGATCGGCCTCTCGCCGGCGCGCGGCGCGGTGCACGTGCCCCGCCGACGTGACGACAGCGACTCGTCGATGCGACGCTGCCGGCAAGCGACGACGTGATCCATGCGCGATCGGCGTCTCGGCCCGCCGTCGGACGTGAAGAAGAACGGCGTGAGGCTCCCGGCGATCGCTCATGCCGTGCCGGATCCGTCGTGGGCGCCCGCTTCGGCGGCGAACGCACGGCGCGGCGGCCTCGCCGGAAATCGCGCGCGACGCGGGCGCGGATTCGGCGTGGAGGAGCGCCGCGAGCGGCACCGCCGAACCGCGGCGGACGCGTTCAGTCCGGCGGCTCGAGCCGGTCCTTCAGCCACTCGCGCGCCGCGATCCAATCGCGCCGCGCGGTACGCTCGTTGACGCCGAGTGCGGCTGCGACCTCGGCGACGTCGAGGCCGACGAAATAGCGCAGCTCGACGACCTTCGCCATGCGTTCGTGCGCCGATTCGAGATCGGCGAGCGCGCGGTCGAGCGCCATCAGGTCGGTGCCGTCCGGAATCGGCAGCTCGAGCGCCTCGGTGAACTCGTCGCGCAGCCAGCCGCCGCCGCGCCGTCCGGCCGCCGCCCGCCGCGCGCGGTCGACGAGCACCTGCCGCATCATGCGCGCCGATGCGTTCAGCAGGTGCGCCGTGCTCTCGAACGCGGCCGGCGCGCGGCCGAGCAGGCGCAGCACGACGTCGTGCACGAGCGCGGTCGTCTGCAGCGTCGCGTGGCCCGGCATCGCGTGCAGCATGTTCGCGGCGATGCGCCGCAGGTCCGCGTAGACGAGCGGCAGCAGGCGATCGAGCGCGGCGGCGTCGCCGTCGCGCCAGCGCTCGAGGAGTCGAGTGACGCAGGCTTCGTCATTCGCCGTCATGCCGGCACGGTAGCCGCTTCGCGTGGTGCCCGCCAGCGCGGGCGTGCCGTCGCCGGATCCGACCGGGACCGCGTCGCGGCGTCGGCGATCCTCGCCGCAGCCGCAGCCGCAGCCGCAGCCGCAGCCGCAGCCGTACCGGTGCCGTGTGCCGTGTGCCGTGCGTCGCTCCGCGCGTCGCCGCGCTTTGCTACGCTTGCGCCGCCTCGGGTGCAGCGGGACGTCATGGCGGGCTTTCTGGCGGGACTCCATCGCGATCGGCGCGGCGAGGCCGTGGCGATCGGCACGGGCGTGCTGCTCGGCGCGCTCGCGCTGGGGCTGCTCGTGCGGCTGATCTGGCGCCTGGTTCCACACGCCGACGCGCGCCTCGATGCGACGCCGGTGCGCGTCGGCGCCGCGGCCGCGGCGGCGGCGCCGTCGATCGCGAGCTGGCATCTGTTCGGCGACACGCCGCAGCGCGGCGGACCCGGCGCCGGCGGCGCAGCCGCGCTCGCGCGGCTGATCCTGCGCGGCACGCTGGCCGGCGCCGATCCGGGCGACGGCTATGCGGTCATCGCGGACGCGGAGCGCGGCGAGCGCGCGTTCCGCGCCGGCGAGGACGTCGCGCCCGGCGTGCGTCTCGCGCGCGTCTACGCGGACCACGTCGTGCTCGCGCACGGCGCCGCCGAGGACGAGCTGAAGCTGCCGCGCGCGCGCGACGCGGCGCCGGCCGGCGCGGCCGCCGGCCCGCGTGCGCAGGCGATCGGCGCCGGCGCTCCGGCCGCCGCGGCCGCGCCGAACGCCGCCGGCGCGCCCGCGGCGTCCGC
>DASWOS010000057.1:0-6950 GCA_036398645.1 Dokdonella sp.
CGCATCGGCCGCGCGCGTCGCGACGGTCAGCGTGCCGTGCGCCTCGATCGCGCGCGCCGCGTTGTCGAGCAGACGCAGCAACGCCGCGCGCAGCTCCGCGGCCGGCGCCTGCACCGGCGGCACGTCGCGGTAGTCGCGCACGATGCGCAGGCGCATGCCGACGCGCGGCGCGAGCACGCGCAGCGCGTCGTCGAGGCAGGCGTTCACGTCGATCCGCTGCGGCGGCTCGGCGGGCGCGGCGGCGAAGCCGCGCACGCTGCGCGCGAGCTCCTCGAGCTCGCGCAGCGTGCCGGCCGCGTCGTCGAGCGCGTCGGCGTCGCGGTGCAGCGGATGCTTCTCGAGCGCGGCGCGCGCGTCGAACAGCTTGCGGCGCGCGCCCTCGACGTGACCGACGAGGCGGTCGAGGCTCGCTTTGTCCGCGCCGAGGATCAGCTCGACCGGCTGCAGGCAGTACTGCACCGCCGCGTCGAACGCGTGCACGCGCGCGCGATAGTCGGCGAGCCCGGCCGCGGCCGCGTCGAGCTCGCCGCGCGCGGCGCCGAGTCGCGTCTGCAGGTGCGCGGCGAGCTCGGTGCAGACCTCGCCGAGCGCCGCCTGCCGCGCCGCGCCGACGACGCGCTGCTGGTTCTCGCGCAGATGCTCGAGCGCGTTCTCGGCGTCGATCTTCGCGTACAGCAGGTCGCCCCGCCGCGCGCGCTCGACGGCGAGCGTGCGCCAGAGCGCGAACGCGACGCCGGCGAACGCGACCGCGCACGCCCATCCGATCCAGTCCATCGAGAGCCTCCCGCCGGCCCGAACGGCCGGACGCGTCGCCGGCTTCCGTCGGCGGCGCGTCCGCGGCAGCATAGACCCGCCGCGCGGCACGCGCCAACGTGCGGCGGCCGCTTTGAAACAAATCCTCGCCGGCGTGTAGTACCGGTGACGTCCACGCGAACGAGGAGTCGACATGAAACGAAGTCCGATGACGGCGGCGCTGCTCGCGCTCGCGCTCGCCGGCTGCGGCGGCGACGGCGACGCACCGAAGATGGAAGTGCGCGTCTACGCGGTGCCGACCGAGCAGACCGACGCGCTGCGGCAGGCGCTCGCGAACGTGCTTTCGGCGGCGGCGGACAAGACGCCGACCGGCCACGTGTCGAGCCCGGCGCCGGGCCAGCTGATCGTGCTCGCGCCGAAGAACCTGCAAGGCAGCATCGAAGCGAGCCTGCGCGCGCTGACGAAGGACGCGCCGCCGCCGGCCGCGGCCGCGACCGCGACCGGTCCGCTGCGGCTGTCGTTCTGGAGCGTCGACGCGGTGCCGGAGGCCGGGCCCGACGACGCGGCGCTGACCCAGCTCGTGCCGGCGCTCGAGGAGGTGCGCAAGCAGTTCGGCGCGGTGCACTTCGAGCTGCGCGACCACGTCAGCGCGGTTTCCGACCCGAACCAGACCGTGCAGCGCAGCTGGCTCGGCGTCGCCGGCGCCGGCGCGAGCCCGCCGCTCAAGCAGCTGCAGTATTCGTTCAAGAAGGAGGCCGACGGTCTCGCGCTGACGATCCAGTTCGGCGACCAGCTGCCGATCGGCCACGGCGGCACCGGCTACGTGAACGCCGGCTCGCAGACGACGACGACGGTGCGCCCCGGGCAGACGCTGATCCTGACGCAGAGCCCGATCCCGGACCCCGACGCCGCGTCGTCGACCCTCACGCGCCTGTACCTCGTCCGCGTCGATGACGTGCCGACGAAATAGGCGCGCGCTGCGTGGCGCTCGACGAGGCGGAGCTGTACGCCTGCTATCGACGGCTCGAGCAGCCGCTCCACGACGTGCTGTACCGGCGGCTGTGGCACGCGCAGGACTGCCAGGACCTGATCCACGACGCGTTCCTGCGCGTGTGGGACCGGCGCGAACAGGTCGACGCCGCGCGGCTCGACGCGCTAATCTGGACCACCGCGCTGAACCTCGCGCGCAACCGCCTGCGCTGGCGCGCGTTGCGCCGGCGCCGCGAGCCGGTGCCGTTCGCCGAGCCGCCCGGCGACCCGGCCGAGCACGCCGCGCGCGGCTTCGACGAGCGGCGGCTGCGCGCCGCGCTCGCGCGGCTGCCGCGGCGGCTGCGCGACGTGCTGCTGCTCGCCGAGTTCGGCGGCCTGCGCCTCGCCGAGATCGCCGAGCTGCTCGGCGTACCGACCGGCACGGTCGGCTCGCGCCGGCATCACGCGCTCGCGCGGCTGCGCACGCTGCTCGCGGAGCACGGCGATGACTGACGAGCGCTGGCGCCGCCGGCTCGAACCGCCGCCGGGCGGGCTCGAGCGCCTCGCCGCCGCGATCGCGGCGCGGCGCGGCGCGCAGCCGCGCTCGCGCGCGCCGTTCGCGCTCGCCGGTGCGACCGCCGCGGCGGCGGCCGCGCTCGCGCTGGCCGGCTATCTGCGCGAGGCGCCGCAGCGCGCATTCGAGCGCGACCTGCGCGCCGCGCTCGCAGCCGGGCTGCGCGACGAGACGCGCGAGCGCGGCGTCGTGCGCGAGCTGCCGAGCGGCCGCGCGGACGTGCGCATCCTCGTCGTCGCGCCGCCGCCGTCGCCACCGCCGCGTTAGCCGCGCATAACCCGACGCAAACGCGCCGCGTGCGAAGATCCGCGCCTCGCCCCGGAGACCTCAGCCATGATCGCTCGCGTCTGGCGCGGCATCACGCTCGCGGAGAAGGCGGACGCCTACGTCGCGTACCTCAACGAGACCGGCCTCAAGGACTACGCGAACACGCCCGGCAATCGCGGCGTGACCGTGCTGCGCCGCCTGCAGGGCGACCACTGCGAGATCGTGCTGATCTCGCTGTGGGACTCGATGGCCGCGGTGCGCGCGTTCGCCGGCGAGAACGCGGAACGCTCGGTGTACTACCCCGAGGACGAGGACTACCTGCTCGAGATGGAGCCGATCGTGCGCCTCTACGACGTCGCCGACCGCATCGAACCGGCGCCGTCCGGCTCCGGCACCGACCGCGCGCGCTGAGCGCCGCATCGGCGCTGCGGCGCGTCACGCGATGCGATGTACGCGCCCGCACGCGCGCCGCATAATCGCCGCGTCGCGTCCCGCGCGGCGTCGAAGGAGGCGCACTCATGAGCAGCCGCCCGGCTTCCCGACCGCATCGCGCGGCGCCGGCCGCGTTCGCGGTCCTCGCCGCGCTCGCCGCGGCGCCCGCGTTCGCGCTCGGCGAGGCGCCGTCGCCGAGCGCCGGCGCGTGGGCGTTCCTGCACGCGCAGCTCTACGGCGACCGCGAGATCGGCGAGGTCGACGAGACGTTCATGCGCATCGAGGCGCCGGCGAACACGCCCGACCCGACCGCGACGCCGCTCGCGATCCGTTTCGGCAAGCGCGCGGCCGGCACGATCAAGCAACTGCGGCTGATCATCGACAACAATCCGTCGCCGCTCGCCGCGACGATGGACCTGAAGCCCGGCGCGCCGATCGACGAGATCGACCTGCGCGTGCGCATCGACCGCTTCACGTCGGTGCGCGCGATCGCCGAGACGACCGACGGCCGGCTCGAGATGCGCAGCGTCTGGGTCAACGCGAGCGGCGGCTGCTCGGCGCCGCCGAGCCCCGCGGCCGACGCCGGCGACGTCGGTGACATCCGCTTCCATGCGACGCCGGACCGCACCGCGCTGCAGCTCAGCATCCGCCATCCGAACAACTCCGGCTTCCAGATCGATCCGCGCAGCGGCGATCCGATTCCGCCGCACTACATCTCGCACGTCCGCGTCAGCGCCGGCGGCCAGGTGCTGCTCGACGCGGACACCGGCATCTCGCTCAGCGAGAACCCGACGCTGCGCCTCGCCAGCGCGACGCCGCTCGCGACGCCGGTCCGCGTCGACGCGCTCGACTCGGTCACGCAGGCGCACTACACGTCGACCTGGAACGGCGCCGGCGCCGCGGAACCGGCGCCGGCCGCGGCCGGCGGCGGCCTCTGAGGGGCGGCGGCGCGTGAGCGCGGCGGCGCCGGGCCGGCGCGGCGTCCACGGCGCGCGACGCGGCCGCGGACGCCTCGCGTTCGCCGCCTTCGCCGCGCTCGCACTGCGCGCCGCCGCGGCCGCGGACGCGTTCGCGATCGACGAGATCGCCGCCGGCGTGTTCGTGCATCCGGGCCGCCCGGTCGCGCTCGACGCGCCGGGCCACGACGACATCGCGAACATCGGCTTCGTCGTCGGCACGCGCTGCGTCGCCGTCGTCGACGCCGGTGGCTCGATGCGCATCGGGCGTGCGCTGCGCGCGGCGATCCGCGCGCGCACGCCGACGCCGATCTGCTACGTCCTCGACACGCACGACCACGTCGATCACGTGCTCGGCGACGCGGCGTTCCGCGACGACCGGCCGAGCTTCGTCGGCCACGCGAACCTCGCCGCCGCGCTCGCGCGCGACCGTGCGCTGTTCCTGCGCGAGTACGCCGGCGACCTCGACGCGCCGGCGAGCGCCGCCGAGATCGTCGCGCCGGATCGCGGCGTCGCGGTCGGCCGCGACGCGGTGCTCGACCTCGGCGGGCGCCGGCTCGTGCTGCGCGCGTGGCCGAAGGCGCACACCGACAGCGACCTGACCGTCTACGACGAGCGCAGCGGCACGCTGTGGACCGGCGACCTCGTGTTCCGCGCGCGCCTGCCCGCGCTCGACGGCAGCGTCGTCGGCTGGCTCGCCGCGCTCGACGCGCTCGCGCGCCAGCCGGCGCGCCGGGTCGTGCCCGGACACGGCCCGCTCGCGCGCGATCTCGCCGCGGCGATCGCGCCGGAGCGCCGCTATCTCGAAGCGCTGCGCGACGGCGTGCGCGCGGCGATCGCGCGCGGCGAGCCGATGCAGCAGGCGATCGAGCAGGTCGGCCGCGACGAGCGCGCGCGCGGCTGGCTGCTGTGGGAGCCGACGCACGCGCACAACGTCGCCCGCGCGTACCAGGAGCTCGAATGGGAATGACGCGGCGCGCGTTCGCCGCCGGCGTTCTCGCGCTCGGCGCCGCGGCGTGCGCGCCGGCGCCGACGCGCGGCCGCGCGCGCGTCGTCGTCGCCGGCGGCGGCTTTGCCGGATCGGCCTGCGCGCTCGCGCTGCGCCGGCTCGATCCGCGCCTCGACGTCACGCTGGTCGACCCGGACGCGCGCTACGTGACCTGCCCGATGAGCAGCGCGGCGCTGGTCGGCTGGCGCCGGCTCGACGCGCTGACGCTCGGCCGCGACGGCCTGCGCCGCGCCGGCGTGCGCTACGTGCACGACGCGGTCGTCGCGATCGACGCCGAGCGGCGCCGCGTGCGCCTGCGCGGCGGCGGCGCGCTCGGCTACGAGCGCCTCGTCGTCGCGCCCGGCATCCGCCTGCTCTGGGGCACGCCGGCCGGGTACGACGAAGCGGCCGCCGAGCGCATGCCGCACGCGTGGGTGGCCGGCGCGCAGACGACGCGGCTCGCGCGCCGCTTGCAGGCGCTGCGCGACGGCGGCACCGTCGCGATCAGCGTGCCGGCCGGGCTGATGCGCTGCCCGCCGGGGCCGTACGAGCGCGCGAGCGTGATCGCGGCTTACCTGAAGCGGTCCAAGCCGCGCTCGAAGGTGCTGATCTTCGACGCGAACAACCATTTCCCGCAGCAGGACCGCTTCACCGCGTACTGGCAGGCGCACTACGCCGGCCTGATCGAATGGATCGCGCTCGTCGACGGCGGCGCGGTCGAGGCGGTCGATGCGGCGACGTCGACGCTGCGGACGCCGCGCGGCGCGCAGCGCGTCGACGTCGCGAACGTGATCCCGGCGCAGGCGCCGGGCGAGCTCGCGCTGCGCGCCGGCCTCGCGCGCGGCCACGGCTGGTGCGCGGTCGATCCGGCGAGCTTCGAGTCGGCCGAGGTCGAGCGCGTGCACGTGATCGGCGACGCCTGCATCGCCGGCGCGATGCCGAAGGCCGCCTCGGCCGCGGTGAGCCAGGCGCACGCGTGCGCGCAGGCGATCGTCGCGCGGCTCGGCGGGGCGGCGCCGCCGGCGCCGAGGCTCGACAGCGTCTGCTACGCGCAGCTCGCGCGCGGCGAGGCGCTGTCGATCCACGCGCGCTTCGCGGTCGCCGACGGCACAATCCGCGCGCTCGCCGCGTCGGACTCCGCGCTCGGGCCGGCGCGCGAGGCGGACGCCGCCGAGCGCTGGTACCGACAGATCCGCGCCGACGCGTTCGCGGCCTGAGCGGCGCTCGGCGCTCACGGCACGACGACCGGATTGCGGTAGCGGTCGCAGGCGTCGCCGACGATCGTGGCCGGCAAGCCGGCCGGCGCCGCACCGGCCGGCGCGCCGCTCGCGACGAGGTGCGCGTCGCCGTGGTCGACGCGCCCCGGAGCGCGAGTCGAGGAAAGCGCAAGCCGAGGTCGACGTCGACGCGCTCGCGGCGCTCGGCCACGCACGCGAGGCAGTCGAACGCGACCGGCGACAGGTTCACGCGCGCGCCGCGGCGCAGGCCGCGCGCGGCGACGTCGATCGCGCCGCCGCCGAACCGCAGCACGCCTCGGGCCGTCGCCGCAGCGAAGCACCCGCGGCGCCGCGTGGCCGCGCGCGCTCAGCCGCCGGTCGCTGCGGCGCCGCGCGCCGGTACCGGCGGCGGATGCTCCTTCATCGTCTGCAGGTAGATCGTCAGCGCCGCGGCGCACCAGTCCGGCGCGCCATTGCAGAGCTGCGCGTAGAGCTCCCAGGTCGCGCCGGCGGCCTCGACGAAGCGCGTGCGCGTGATCGACGTCGCGCCGCCGCCGCTCATCGCGGCGTCCTCGGTCTGCACGACCTCGAACATCTCGCGCGCGGCCGGCCGCACGTAGCCGAACAGCGTCGTCGTCGCGTCGATCGGATGCGCGGGACCCTTCTGCACGTCGGCGCCGGTGGTCAGGTAGCGCAGCAGTTCGAGCATCGAGGCGAACTCCATCGGCCGCCGGTCCACGGCGACGACGCGGCTGCCGTCGGCGAACGCGATCGCGCCGGCGTCGGCCGGCCGG
>DASWOS010000058.1:0-2804 GCA_036398645.1 Dokdonella sp.
GAACTCGTCGCCGCCGAGCCGCGCGACCGAGTCGCCCTCGCGCACGACCTGGCGCAGGCGGCTGCCGGCCGCCTTCAGCATGCGGTCGCCGGCGGCGTGGCCCATCGAGTCGTTGACGTGCTTGAAGCGGTCGAGGTCGAGGAACAGCACGGCGATCTTGTGCGCCCCGCGCCGCGCGCGGACGATCGCGTGGCCGAGCCGCTCGGCGAGCAGCGTGCGGTTCGGCAGCCCGGTCAGCGCGTCGTAGTTCGCGAGGTAGCGCAGCTCCTGCTCGGCGCGCTTGCGGTCGGTGATGTCGGAGATCACGCTGACGAAGTGCGTGCGGATGCCGTCCGCGTCGCGCACCTCGGACACCTCCATCCAGCTCAGGAACTCGTCGCCGTCCTTGCGGCGCTGCCAGAGCTCGCCGCGCCAGTGGCCGCCGCGCGTCAGCTTGTCGCGCATCGCGAGGTAGTGCTCGGCCGGGTGCTGCGAGCAGTTCAGCAGCGCCGCGGACTGGCCGACGACCTCCTCCTCGCGCCAGCCGGTGATGCGCGTGAACGACGGGTTCACGGTCAGGAAGCGGAATTCGAGATCGGTCACCGCGACCGCCTCGGTCATGCTGCGGATGACCTCCTGCGCGATGCGGCGGTCGCGCTCGGCCGCACGCGTCGCGGTCACGTCGCGCGCGGTGCCGCACATGCGCGTCGGTTGGCCCTCGTCGTCGCGCTCGACGATCTTGCCGCGCGACAGCGACCAGACCCATTCGCCGCGGTGGTTGCGCAGGCGGTGCTCGGACTCGAACGTGTCGGTCGCCTGGCTGATGTGCTGCTCGAGCCGCCGCTCGACCGCCGGCAGGTCGTCCGGGTGCATGTTCTCGCGGAACCAGCCGTAGCTGAGCACGGTCGGCGCGTTCGCCTCGCGCCCGAACAGCTCGCTCGGCGCGGTCACCGCGATCTCGCCGCGCGGCAGGTTCCAGTCCCAGAACGCGTCGCCGGAGCCCCACAGCGCGAGGCGCAGGCGGCTCTCGCGCTCGAGCAGGTCGTCGTGGTGGCGATCGCGGTCGGCGCGGCGGCGGCGTCCGGCGCGCCACCAGAGGAACGCGAAGCTCGCCGCGACGAGCAGGTAGGCCGCCTGCGCCGCCGGGCTCTCCCACCACGGCGGCATCACGCGCAGCGCGATCGTCGCGGCATGATCGCTCCAATAACCGTCGTGATTGCTCGCGCGCACTTCGAACGCGTAGCGGCCGGCGTCGAGGTTCGTGTAGGTCGCGTCGTGACGCGTGCCGGCTTCGATCCAGTGGTCGTCGAAGCCCTGCAACCGGTACGCGAAGCGGTTGCGCTCCGGCGCGGCGAAGTCGAGCGCGGCGAACTCGAAGCGCACGACGCGGTCGGCGACCGCCATCTGCAGCTCCTCGCCGTCGCGCGGCACGTGCGCGTTGCGGTTGCCGACGCGCACCGACGTGAACACGACCGGCGCCGCGTAACGGCTGCCGACGATCGTCTGCGGCGCGAACAGGTTCAACCCGTCGACGCCGCCGAACGCGAGACGGCCGTCGCGCAGCGCGGCGAAGGCGCCGGCGTTGAACTCCATGCCCTGCAGGCCGTCGGCGATCGTGAACGTGCGGAACGTCTCGCTGGTGCGGTCGAACGCGGCGATGCCGCGGTTCGTGCTGAGCCAGAGGCGGCCCATGCGGTCGTCGCCGATCGCGTAGACGACGCCGTTCGGCAGGCCGTTGCGCGGCAGCCAATGCGTGAAGCGCGCGCGGCCGCCGTCGAGCGCGTCGAACCGGCTCAAGCCCGCCTGCGTGCCGATCCAGAGCGTGCCGTCGGCGGCCTCCTGGATCGTGCGCACGAGGTCGCCGGCGAGCGAGCGCGCGTCGCTCGCGTCGTTGCGGAACACGCGCACGCCCGGCTGCACCGGATCGATCAGGCTGAGGCCGGCGAACGTGCCGACCCAGATGCGGCCGCTGCGGTCCTCGCGCAGCGCGGTGACGCGGTCGTCGGCGAGCCCGCCGAGCGCAGCAGCCGAGGCCTCGCGCCGATAGCTCCGCCAGCTGCTTCGTTCCGGATCGTAGCGGGAGAGGCCGGCGCTGCCGGTGCCGATCCAGAGCGCACCGTCGTGCGCGCGGATCAGGCAGCGCACGTCCGCGCTCGGCAGGCCGGCCGCGCCGCTCGCGTCCTCGGGCAGGAACGCGACCGTGCGCTGCGCCGGATCGAACAGCGCGGCGCCGCGGCTCGTGCCGAGCCAGAGCCGGCCGTCGTCGGCGCCGGCGATCGCCTTGACCACCGGCGGCCGCTCCGGCGCACCGGTCGCGGCGCGCGCGAGCAGGTCGCCGTAATAGTCGAAGCGGTTCTGCTCCGCGTCGTAGCGCTTCAGCCCGTCGCCGTCGGTGCCGAGCCAGAGCCCGCCGTCGGCGTCCGCGAAGATCGCGCGGATGTAGTTCGACGCGGTCTGCTCGCGCGTCGGGCTGCGGTCGAGCACGTGGCGGAACAGCGTTCCGGCCGGATCGACCTGGCTGATGCCGCGCTCGATCGTGCCGATCCACAGCAGGCCCGAACGATCCAGCTGCAGCGTCGTGACGATACCTTCGGGCAGGCTGCCGGGCATCGACTCCATCGGCTTCAGCCACTCGGCGGTCTGCCTGACCCGATCGGCGATCAGTACGCCGTCATGCGCAACTGCCATCCACAGATGGCCGTGCAAGTCTTCGGTGATCGCGGTGACCATGTGGGTTCCGGTTTCCGGCCACTGCCGCTGCGCCGACGCATCGGCGTCGATTCGGAAGACGCCGTTCGACGTGGCCGCATAGCGCTGTCCGTCGC
>DASWOS010000059.1:0-6225 GCA_036398645.1 Dokdonella sp.
TGCGACGCCGGCTTGCTGAACTGTATTATTTCCGAAGCCGTTAAGTCCTATCCATGGTGCAAATAGATCGCGTGTTGAATTGCAGCGAATAGATGTCGGTATTTTGAAACTTCCTTCAGCGGAATAAAAGTTCTCACTAGATAGGGCGGCTACTTGTCCTCCCCAATTTTGGCCGTCTAAAAAGCTCACCATCGACAAAGATGGGAATAATTCGCGTTTAATTGGATCTTTAAGGGGATGCCCTATTCGTCCGTCTGGAATTACGAACCCGGCTTCGGGTATCGAGCTCTCTAAAGGAGTGGTATAGTTTTGAATTTGCTGAGCCGAAACTGCGGAAGTATATATTATAAAATAGATTGTAATAGTAACGCCTATCGTTTTTGTGTGCCTCATCGCGTCGTCTCCTGTGCATTACCCGGGGGCACACAACATTTAGGTTTCGCACGTTCAATTGTGTGACGGAATTCTCGTCTTTACATGAATGTCGGTATGTGAGATCAAGCCAGATGAATGGTAGTTCATTGCAAATTCATGCTCGATCAGCCATGATAGAGACGAATCGCTCACAGACTTGAGGGGTGGGGTTGATGCGCGTTTTGGCTTACACGATGTTCGTCGTTGTCGCTGGAGCGGTGCCTACTATTGCTGTCGCGAACACTGCTCGACGCCAACTACTGCCGTCTGAGGTGGTTGCTGCACACGAAGCGGCTGTAGTTGCCTATAAGTCCGCCGCGGTAAAACGTTTGCGCTCTACGGGTGGTCGTGATTCGTTGGCAAAGGTCGTGGGCTCGAGCATATATCCCGGCACACCACATGCGAACCTGTTCCGTGCCTATCCGCCGAGCTGCGCGGCTGATCCGCTGCCGGATCGGCCGAGCGGGCCAATTCTAGCGAGCCAGCGCGTCACGCTCTATACGGAAGATGGCTATGGCTATCATTCAACGGAAGACGTCACGATCACGGTCTGGCGCCTTTCCTGCAGCAGCAGCGGCAGCCTGACGCCCTACAACGACGACGGCCTCTACAACGCGATCACGTTGCTGCGCATCGACCGCGACGCGGACGCGGACACGACCTTCTATCCGACGTTTCCGCTGATCACCGCGCAGCAGGGCGACAGCGGCGGCCTCGACTACGACCCGAGCGCGCCGTACAACGTCGTGCGTCTCGCGGTCGAGCCGAACACGGTGATCTCCGACACGCCGTTCAACGCGCCGGTCGTCAACAGCACGACCTACGTGCTCGAGAACTATCCGTACCAGGACTTCCTGACGTTCTTCTACAACTACGCGTTCACGCTGCGCATCGACCCGGTGGCCGGCGACGCGCCGACGGATCTGTCGATTCCAGGCTATCAGCCGACGCAGTCGACGTATCCGGACGCGTTCGCGCCGTTGCCGCTCGACGGCTACGCCGCCGCGCAATGGATTGGCGGCGTGACCGGCGACGACGGTCTGCTCGTGCAGGTCTCCGAAGCCTGGGACTCGACGACGCAGACGTCGTTCTCGCGTCAGGTTGTGTTCGACCTGCTGACGAAGGACCAGAACGGCAATCCGATCTGGCTGCTCGGCAACGGCCCGTTCGACGAAGGCGCGACGAGCACGACGATCGACACGTTCTATCTCGGCGACGGCCTGAGCCACGTGCCGTGGGGCAGCGCGACGCTGACGCTGAACGACTGCAACGAGCTCGACGTGACGTTCACGCCGAACGGCGGACTGCCGTCGCCGGTGCCGAGCTTCGGCGGCACGTTCCAATACGGCCGGCTGTTCAGCGAGAACGGCATGGTCTGCGAGTAAGCGCGCCGAGCGCGGATCGCGAAGGGCCGCGGCATGCCGCGGCCCTTTTTTTCGTCTACTCGACGCGGCAGAACGCCGCCTTCAGGTAGCGGCTTTCCGGCACGTGCGCGAGCCACGGGTGGTCCGCGCCGGCGCCGGCGACCTTCAGCACCTGCACCGTGCGGTTCGCGTAGAACGCCGCGCGTCGCAGCATGTCGAGGAACGGCTCCTCGCCGACGAGGCCGGTGCACGAGCAGGTCAGGAACACGCCGCCCGGTTTCACGGCGGCGAGCGCGAGCTTGTTCATGTCGAGGTATTTCTTCAGCGCCGGGATCACCTGCTCGCGGTCGCGCGTCATCTTCGCCGGATCGAGGATCACGACGTCGTACTGTTGCGCGGTGTTCGAGTCGCGCAGCCAGTGGAAGATGTCGGCCTGCACGAAGCGCACGCGCACGCGGTTCAGCTTCGCGTTGCGCTCGGCGATGCCGAGGATCTCCTCGTCGAGATCGACGCCGACGACCTCGTCGGCGCCGCCGAGCGTCTTCGCGTAGATCCCGAAGCCGCCGGAATTGCAGCAGAGGTCGAGCACGCGCTTGCCGGCGCAGAACTCCGCGAGCGCGCGCCGGTTGTCGCGCTGGTCGGCGAAGAAGCCGGTCTTGTGCTTCGTGCCGGGCGCCGCGTGGAAGCCGACCCCGTGCTCGCGGATCACGCTCGGCGGCGGCGGCTTCGGGATCGCGCAATCGAAGCTTTCCTGCTTCTGCACGTGCTCCTCGGCGAACCAGTACAGGTTCGCGTCCGGGAAATGCTCGAGCAGGCAGCGCCGGATCACGTCGCGCTGGCGGAACATGCCGGCCGAGAAGTACTCGACGACGAGCGTGTCGGCGAACCGGTCGACGACGAGGCCGGACAGGCCGTCGCCTTCGGAATGCACGAGCCGGTATGCGTCGGTGACCGCGTCGAGCTTCAGGACCTCGCGGCGCAGCCGCACCGCCGCGCCGATGCGGCGCGCGAAGAACGCCTCGTCGATCGCCTCGCCGGGATCCGCGGTCAGCACGCGCAATGCGATGCGGGAATGGCCGTTGTAGAAGCCGCGGCCAGCGAAATGGCCCTCGCGGTCGACGATGTCGACGATGCTGCCGGGCTTCGGCTTCGCGACCGGCTTCTCGACCATTTTCTGGAAGATCCAGGGATGATTCGAGCGGCGCTCGGTCTTCAGTTGGATCAGCGGCAGGGCGTCGGCGGCATCGCGATTCATGCGGACATCATAGCGAAGCGCCCGCCCGGCCCGCGGCTGGCGCTTCGCCGCAGCGCGGCCGGCGTTCGTGACGCGGCCCAAATCCTCGGGTTTTCCCTAGTCGTCGGCGCCGGTGCCCGGCGTTACCTTCGAGCCGACCGGTCAGGCCCGACGCGGCGCCGCGTCTGGAGTCTTCGTCATGGGCGGCGTGCACGGCATCGGCGGTTCGACACGGAGCGACGCGCTCCACAACACTCCTCACGACGATCAGCGCTCGGGTGACGGCGACGGCGCGCACGACGCCGTCTCGACGCGCGACGGCGGCGGGGCGCAGATCCACCACGGTCGCAGCGGCGAGACCGAAAGCCGCGGCGACGCCGGCGGTAACGGCGACGGCCACACCGACGCCGACGGCCGCACCGATGCGGGCGGTCGCGGCGACCTCGGCGGCGACCAAGCCGGCACCGGCGGCACGGGTACGCAGGACGCCGGCGGCCATCGCGGCGGCTACGGCAACGGCGATACCGGCGGCACGCAGGCCGGCAACGGCCGCGCGAACGCCGGCGACGGCGGCAGCGGCGGCGGCACCTCGCGTGCGGAATCGCTGCAGTCCGGCAACGACCTCAGCCGCGGCCTCGGCAACGGTACGCCCGGCAACGGCACGCCGGCCGGCGGCAATTTCGGCTACGGCAACTCTCTGGGATACGGCAACGGCGCCGGCGCCGGCGCGTGGCCCGGCGCCGGCTCGATGAGCGGCGCCGGCGGCGCGATGAACGGCGGGCTCGGCGGCTTCGTCTCGCGCGTGGTCGGCGGCGTCGAGCAGATCCTGTCCGGACCGCAGCAGATGCCGCTCGGCGGCTCGACGCTCTGGAACGACGCGCCGGGCGGTTCGAGCCTCGCCGCGGGCACGCTGCCGCGCTTCGTCAGCGACGTGGTGAACCGCGTGTTCGACGGCGGCACGCCGAATGCGAACCCGTCGCCGGTCCGGTCCGATCACGGTCTCGACAACCCTGCGCCGAACGCGCCGAGCGCGAACCCGGGCGAGGCCCAGAACGGCGCGCAGTATCCGCTCGCGAACCCGTCGCACGCGGACGCGCCGCCGCTGCCCGCCGGCGCGCCGCGCGCGGAGATCGCGCAGACGCCTCGCGCGGCGGACGCGCTGCCGGCGGCGGCGCCGACCGCGGCCGGCGCGTCGGCATCGTCCGTTGCAGCAGCAAGGCGTTCCGGCCGCGCTCGTGCCGATCGCGCAGACCGTGCCGGCGAAGCCGGAGGACGGCCCCGAGCAGACGACGCTCGCGAATCGCATGGCGATGATCGGCACCGCGCTGCTCGACGCGGACGAGGCGGCCCGGCTGCAGGGAAGCACGGCACTCGCGAGTGCGCTGCGCGCGCAAGCGGCGCTGCGCGAGCTCGCGAACACGCCGGCGACGGCCGTGCCGGCGCGCCAGGACGAGCTCGACGCGCACGACCCGCGCAACCCGCAGCTCGCCGCCGATCCGCGCCGCCTCGGCGACGGGCTCGACACCGCGGCGAAGCTGCTCGCGCAGGCGCAGGCGCGCAACGCCGCGGACGCGCGCGCGACCGATCCGCGCCTCGTCGACACGCAACAGCAGGCGCGCACGAACGGCGACGCCGGCACGCAGGCGCGCGACGCCGGCGACAAGTCGCGGAGCGGACTCGTGGCCGCGCTCGGACGCGGCGGCGACGACGCGAAGCCGGGCGCGCGGCTCGGCCTCGGCGGCGCGCTGTTCGCCGGCGGCGCGGCCGAGTACGTGCGTCAGGCGCTCGATTGGATCGGCCAGAACGTCGGCGGCATCGGCGTCGAACCGGGCGGGGACGTCGAAGGCGCGCACGCGCTGCGCGTCGTCGCCGGGCTGATCATCTCGGCGGTCGTCGTCGTCGTCGTGATCGCGCTGATCTACGCATTGCGCGTGATCCTGTTCGGCTGACGCGCCCGCGGCGGCGCCGAGTTCAGCGCTCCGCGGCCGCGGCCGTATCCGCGTCCGCGGCGAGCGCGGAGAACCTCGCGATGCGGTCGCGTCCGGCGCGCTTCGCCGCGTACAGCGCGAGATCGGCTTCGCGCAGCAGCGAGGCGAGATCGGCGGTGCGCGCGCCGAGCGCGACGACGCCAATCGACACGTGCGGCGTCAGCGTCGCCGCGCCGGCGACGAACGGCGAACGCGCGACGCGCAGGCGCAGGCGCTCCGCGATCGCGCAGGCCGCGTCCTCGTCGGCGTCCGGCAGCAGCACCGCGAACTCCTCGCCGCCGATGCGGCTCAGCACCTGGTGCGCGGCGAGCTCCGCGCGGATCGTCGCGACGACGTGGCGCAGCGCCTCGTCGCCGACGTCGTGGCCGAACTCGTCGTTGATGCGCTTGAAGTGGTCGACGTCGATCGCGAGCAGCGACAGCGGCGCACCGCGGCGCCGCGCGTCGGCGATCGCGCGTCCGGCGAGCCCGGCCAGCGTGCGCCGGTTGTACGCGCCGGTCAGCGGATCGACCATCGCGAGCTCGATCAGCTCCTCGTTGAGCCGGTCGCCGCACATCAGCATGAAGCCGATCGTCGCGAGCGGCGGCAGGATCGAGCTGAACAGCAGCGCCGCGTCGCGCACGGCGTCGTGGACCACGGCCGGGACGAGCGCCGGGCCCGCCAGCTCGACGCCGCCGCGCAGCGCGGTCAGCGCCGCGCAGGCGAAGAACAGCGTCGCGGTCAGATACGCGGCCGGCCGCAGCTCGGCGCGGCCGCGCAGGATCGACAGCGCGATCGTCGATTGCAGCGCGATGATCGGCACGCTGGTCGTCGCGATGCGCCAGCGCGAGCTCGGCCAGACGATCGCGAACGCGAACGACAGCAGGCCGATCGCGGCGACCGGCCACGCCGCCGAGAACCGGCGCGGCTGATGCGAGAACAAGCGCTGTGCGCGCGCCATCTCGGCGTAGGCGAGCGCGTAGACGGTGTTCGAGGTGACGACGAGCCACGGCACCAGCGTCGCGAAGATGCCGGCCGCCGACAGCGAGAACGCTTGCAGCAGCAGGCCGACGATCCAGACGCGCATCGCGTCGCGCAGCGGCGCCGGGTAGCGCAGCGCCGCGAACGCGAGGCTCGCGCCGACGCCGAGCGTCAGCAGCGAGGCGACGATCATCGCCGTATGGATGTCGAAGTTCATCGGATTCGCGTGGCCTCGACGGGCTCCCGCTGAACCGGCCGCTGCGCC
>DASWOS010000060.1:0-6810 GCA_036398645.1 Dokdonella sp.
GACGTGCTCTACATGCCGCCGATCCATCCGATCGGGCACACGCACCGCAAGGGCCGTAACAACGCGCTGGTCGCCGCGCCGGACGATCCGGGCAGCCCGTACGCGATCGGCTCCGAGCACGGCGGCCACGACGCGATCCATCCCGAGCTCGGCTCGTTCGACGACTTCTCGCGCCTGCGCGAAGCCGCGGCCCGGCTCGGCATCGAGATCGCGCTCGACTTCGCGATCCAGTGCTCGCCGGACCATCCGTGGCTGCGCGAGCACCCGGACTGGTTCTCGCGCCGCGCCGACGGCAGCATTCGCTACGCGGAGAACCCGCCGAAGAAGTACGAGGACATCGTCAACGTCGACTTCTACGCGGCCGGCGCGGTGCCCGCGCTGTGGCGCGCGCTGCGCGACGTCGTGCTGCTCTGGATCGGCCACGGCGTGCGCCTGTTCCGCGTCGACAATCCGCACACGAAGCCGTTCCCGTTCTGGGAGTGGCTGATCGCGGACGTACGCGGCCGCCACCCGGACGTCGTGTTCCTCGCCGAGGCGTTCACGCGGCCGAAGCCGATGTACCACCTGGCCAAGCTCGGCTTCTCGCAGTCGTACACGTACTTCACCTGGCGCAACACGAAGGCCGAGCTGACCGCGTACTTCGAGGAGCTGACGACGAGCGGCGTGCGCGACTACTTCCGCCCGCACCTGTTCGTGAACACGCCGGACATCAATCCGTTCTTCCTGCAGCGTTCCGGCCGCGCCGGGTTCCTGATCCGCGCCGCGCTCGCGGCGACGCTGTCGGGGCTCTGGGGCGTCTACAGCGGCTTCGAGCTCTGCGAGTCCGAGCCGGTGCCCGGCAAGGAGGAATACCTCGACTCGGAGAAGTACGAGCTGAAGCCGCGCGACTGGAACGCACCCGGCAACATCGTCGCCGAGATCCGCCGGCTGAACGCGATCCGGCGCGCGAACCCGGCGCTGCAGGACCACCTGAACACGCGCTTCTACGCCGCGTTCAACGACCGCATCCTGTATTTCGGCAAGGCGACGCCGGAGCGCGACGACGCGCTGCTCGTCGCGGTGAATCTCGACCCCGACGCGGCGCAGGAAGCCGAGTTCGAGGTGCCGCTGTGGGAATGGCAGCTGCCCGACGACGCCGCGGTCGTCGCCGAGGATCTCGTGCGCGGCGGCCGCTTCGTCTGGCGCGGCAAGCGCCAGCGCATGCGCCTCGACCCCGCCGAGCTGCCGTATTCGATCTGGCGCATCCGCCCGGAGGCGACGACATGGACGTGAAGCGCCAGCGGCACCCGTCGCGGCTCGTCTCCGATCCGCAGTGGTACAAAGACGCGGTCATCTACCAGTTGCACGTGAAGTCGTTCTTCGACTCGAACGACGACGGCATCGGCGACTTCCCCGGGCTGATCTCCAAGCTCGACTACATCGCCGAGCTCGGCGTCAACGCGATCTGGCTGCTGCCGTTCTATCCGTCGCCGCGCCGCGACGACGGCTACGACATCGCCGAGTACACCGACGTGCATCCGGACTACGGCACGCTCGCGGACTTCCGCCACCTGATCGCGGCGGCGCACGAGCGCGGCATCCGCGTCATCACCGAGCTCGTGATCAATCACACCTCGGACGAGCACCCGTGGTTCCAGCGCGCGCGGCGCGCGAAGCGCGGCTCGAACGCGCGCGACTTCTACGTCTGGTCCGACGACGACCACAGGTACGCCGGCACGCGCATCATCTTCTGCGACACCGAGAAGTCGAACTGGACCTGGGACGAGGTCGCCGGGCAGTACTACTGGCACCGCTTCTACTCGCACCAGCCGGACCTGAACTTCGACAACCCGCGCGTGCTGCGCGCGATCGTCGCGGTCATGCGCTTCTGGCTGAACCTCGGCGTCGACGGCCTGCGCCTCGACGCGATCCCGTACCTGATCGAGCGCGAGGGCACCTCGAACGAGAACCTGCCGGAGACGCACGCGATCCTGAAGCGCATCCGCGCCGAGCTCGACGCGAACTACACCGACCGCATGCTGATCGCCGAGGCGAACCAGTGGCCGGAGGACGTGCAGGAGTACTTCGGCAACGACGACGAATGCCACATGGCGTTCCACTTCCCGCTGATGCCGCGCATGTACATGGCGATCGCGAAGGAGGACCGCTTCCCGGTCACCGACATCATGCGGCAGACGCCGGCGATCCCGCCGAACTGCCAGTGGGCGATCTTCCTGCGCAACCACGACGAGCTGACGCTCGAGATGGTCACCGACAGCGAGCGCGATTACCTCTGGCAGGTCTACGCCGGCGACCGCCGCGCACGCCTGAACCTCGGCATCCGCCGCCGGCTCGCGCCGCTGCTCGAGCGCGACCGCCGCCGCGCCGAGCTGATGACGAGCCTGCTGTTCTCGATGCCGGGCACGCCGGTCATCTACTACGGCGACGAGATCGGCATGGGCGACAACATCCATCTCGGCGACCGCGACGGCGTGCGTACGCCGATGCAGTGGTCCTCGGACCGCAACGGCGGCTTCTCGCGCGCCGATCCGGAGCGGCTCGTGCTGCCGCCGATCATGGACCCGGTGTCCGGCTACGGCGCGGTCAACGTCGAGTCGCAGCGGCGCAACCTGCACTCGCTGCTGAACTGGACGCGGCGCATGCTCTCCGTGCGCCAGCGCCACCGCGTGTTCGGCCGCGGCGACATCACGTTCCTGCGTCCGCGCAACCGCAAGATCCTCGCCTATCTGCGCCGGCTCGACGAGCAGACCGTGCTCTGCGTCGCGAACCTGTCGCACGCATCGCAGGCGGTCGAGCTCGATCTCGCCGAGTTCGACGGCTTCGTGCCGGTCGAGCTCGTCGACGGCACGCCGTTCCCGCCGATCGGCAAGCTGACCTACCTGCTGACGCTGCCGCCGTACGGCTTCTACTGGTTCGAGCTGCGCAGCGGCGCGACGATGCCGGGCCGGCGCGGCAGCCCGCCGGAGCAGATGATCGAATACTCGACGCTGGTGCTGCGGCGCGGCGCCGGCGAGCTGCTGTCGCCGGGCCACCTGCGCCAGCTCGAGACCGAGGTGCTGCCGACGTACCTGCCGATGCGGCGCTGGTTCGCGTCGAAGCACCGCGCGATCGGCGAGGTGCGCATCACCGCGCTGCTGCCGTGGCCGGCCGCCGAGATCGTCGTCGCCGAAATCGCGGTCAGCGCCGGCGACGTGCTCGAGCGCTACCTGCTTCCGCTCGGCATCGCCTGGGACGACACCAACCCGAGCGCGCTCGCGCAGCAGCTCGCGCTCGCGCGCGTGCGGCTCGGCGCGCGCGTCGGCTTCCTGACCGACGCGTTCGCGCTCGAACCGTTCAGCCGCTCGCTGCTCGCCGCCTGCGCCGGCGCGGTGCGGCTCGAAGGCGGCGGCGCCGAGCTCGCGTTCGGATGCGAACCGCTGCCGGACGAGCCGGCCGCGGAGACGCGCGTGCAGTGGCTCGCCGCCGAGCACTCGAACAGCGCGCTGATCGTCGACGAGCGCGTGTTCGTGAAGCTGTACCGGCGCATCGAGGACGGCCCGCGCGCCGAGACCGAGATCGCGCGCCACCTCGCCGCGGTCGGCTACGCGAACGCGCCGCCGTACCTCGGCGAGGTCGTGCGCACGCGCGAAGGCGTCGGCTCGACGCTGGTCATGCTGCAGCGGTTCGTGCGCAACCAGGGCGACGGCTGGACCTGGGCGCAGGACCATCTCGGCCGCGCGGTCTACGACGCGCTCGGCGGCGACGCCGCGGCGACGGACCTGCGCGACGCGCTCGACCGCTACGCGGAGTTCGCCGCGACGATCGGGCGCCGCCTCGGCGAGCTGCACGCGGCGCTCGCCAAGCCCGGCGCGACGCCGGCGTTCGGCGCGCGCGCGGCCGGCGACGGCGACGTCGAGAGCTGGGTGGCCGCCGCGTGCCGCCAGCTCGGCGCCGCGTTCGACCTGCTCGGCGCCGCGCGCGAATGGCCGGATGCGGAGACCGCCGCGCTGGCCGAGGGCCTGCTCGTGCGCCGCGACGCACTGCTCGCGCGCCTGCCCGGCCTCGGCGCACGCGGCGTCGGTACGCCGGCGGCGCCGATCCACGGCGATTTCCATCTCGGCCAGGTGCTGGTCTCCTCCGGCGACGTGTTCATCGTCGACTTCGAGGGCGAGCCCGGCCGCGCCGCGGAGCACCGCCGTCCGACCAGTCCGCTGAAGGACCTCGCCGGCATCGTGCGCTCGTTCGACTACGCGAGCGCCGCGGCGGCGGTCGCGCACCGCGACACCGCGCTCGACGACGCGCCGGCGCGCCTCGAGCGGCTCGAGCAGTTCCGCGCGACCGCGAGCGCCGCGGTCGTGACCGCGTACGCGGCCGCGAGCGGCCGCGCCTCGGCCGACTTCGCCGCCGGCGCCGGCGAAGGCGCGCTGCTGCGCCTGTTCCTGATCGAGAAAGCGGCTTACGAGGTCGCCTACGAGGCGGCGAACCGCCCGGCCTGGATCGGCCTGCCGGTGCGCGGACTCGCGCGGCTCGCGACCGAACTGTTGGCGGCGCCGTGAACGACGCCGATCCCCGCATCGCCGGCACGCCGGCCGAGATCGACGCGCTGCTCGCGGCGCGGCTCGCCGACCCGTTCGCGCTGCTCGGCCCGCACCGCACCGCGGCCGGGCGCGTCGTGCGCGTGTTCGCACCGGGTGCGTCCTCGGTCGCGGTCGTCGCCGCCGACGCGGCCGGCGCCGCGGTCGCGCTGCCGCACGTGCGCGACGGCTACTTCGCCGGCGTCGTCGACGGCATCGACGGCGCGTACCGGCTGCGCATCGGCTGGGCCGACGCCGAGCAGACCGTCGCCGACGCATACGCGTTCGGACCGCTGCTCGGCGCGCTCGACCTGCACCTGATCGCGGAAGGCCGCCATCTCGATCTCGCGGACGCGCTCGGCGCGAATGCGACGAGCGTCGACGACGTGGCCGGCACGCGCTTCGCGGTCTGGGCGCCGAATGCGCGCCGCGTGTCCGTGGTCGGCGACTTCAACGGCTGGGACGGCCGCCGCCACCCGATGCGGCTGCGCCACGAGGCGGGCGTCTGGGAGCTGTTCGTGCCCGACGTCGGCGCCGGCGCACGCTACAAGTACGAGCTGCTCGGCGCCGACGGCCACCTGCTGCCGCTGAAGGCCGACCCGGTCGCGCGCCGCACCGAAGCGCCGCCGGCGACCGCGTCGGTCGTGCCGTCGCCGCAGCCGTTCGCGTGGAACGACGCGGCGTGGCTCGCCGCACGCGCGGCCCGCGCCGCGGCCGACGCGCCGATCAGCATCTACGAGGTGCACGCCGGCTCGTGGATGCGCGGCGCCGGCGGCACGTGGCCGTCGTGGGACGAGCTCGGCGAGCGGCTGATCCCGTACGCGGCCGGCATGGGCTTCACGCACCTCGAGCTGCTGCCGGTCAGCGAGCACCCGTTCGACGGCTCGTGGGGCTATCAGCCGCTCGGCCTGTTCGCGCCGACCGCGCGCTTCGGCGACCCGGCCGCATTCGCGCGCTTCGTCGACCGCTGCCACCGGCACGGCCTCGGCGTGATCCTGGACTGGGTGCCGGCGCACTTCCCCGCCGACGCGCACGGGCTCGCGCGCTTCGACGGCACCGCGCTCTACGAGCACGCCGACCCGCGCGAGGGCTTCCACCACGACTGGAAGACGCTGATCTACAACCACGGCCGCAACGAGGTCGTCGGCTTCCTCGTCGCGAGCGCGCTCGAGTGGATCGAGCGCTACCATGTCGACGGCTTGCGCGTCGACGCGGTCGCGTCGATGCTGTACCGCGACTACAGCCGTCGCGACGGCGAGTGGATTCCGAACGTGCACGGCGGCCGCGAGAACTACGAGGCGATCGCGTTCCTGCGCCGCCTCAACGACACCGTCGCGGCGCGCTGCCCCGGCACGCTGATGATCGCCGAGGAATCGACCGCGTGGCCCGGCGTCACGCGCGCGACCGCGCAGGGCGGGCTCGGCTTCGGCTACAAATGGAACATGGGCTGGATGCACGACACGCTGCACTACATCGCGCGCGATCCGATTCATCGCAGCCATCATCACGACGATCTGACCTTCGGCCTGCTCTACGCGTTCTCCGAGCGCTTCGTGCTGCCGATCTCGCACGACGAGGTCGTGCACGGCAAGGGCTCGCTGCTCGGCCGCATGCCGGGCGACCGCTGGCAGCGCTTCGCGAACCTGCGCGCGTACCTCGCGTTCATGTGGACGCACCCGGGCAAGAAGCTGCTGTTCATGGGCTCGGAGTTCGCGCAGTCGCGCGAATGGAACTTCGACGGCGAGCTCGACTGGGGCTGCCTCGACGATCCGCTGCACCGCGGCGTGCAGCGGCTCGTGCGCGACCTGAACCGCCTGTACGCGACACGCGCTGCGCTGCACGCGGGCGACTGCGTCGGCGACGGCTTCCGCTGGATCGTCGCCGACGACCGCACGAACAGCGTGCTCGCGTTCCTGCGCACGGTGCCGGGCGGCGGCGGCGTGCTCGTCGTGCTGAACCTGACGCCGGTCGTGCGCCACGGCTACCGCGTCGGCGTGCCGCGCGGCGGGCGCTGGCGCGAGGTGCTGAACTCCGACGCGGACGCCTACGGCGGTTCGAACGTCGGCAACGGCGGCGAGGCGACGGCCGAGCCGCGCCCGCTGCACGGCCAGCCCGCATCGCTCGCGCTGACGCTGCCGCCGCTCGCGGCGCTCGCGTTCGAGCCGGTCGACTAGCGTGCGCGCGGTGCCGATCCCGCTCGCGATCGAACCCGGCCGCGCGTACCCGCTCGGTGCGCAGTGGGACGGGCTCGGCGTGA
>DASWOS010000061.1:0-3371 GCA_036398645.1 Dokdonella sp.
AGAGCCGCGGCTATCGCGTCGTCGAAGGCGGCCGCACGCGCGGCGAGCGGCCGAACCTCGGCGCGCTGGCCGGCCGCGCGGACGCGGTCGTGTTCGTGCACGCGCGTCCGGTCGGCTCGCAGCAGCTCGACTACTACGGCCAGTCGTCGACGTTGTACACCGTGCAGCTCGGCGTGAAGGCGTATCGCGTCGCCGACGGCAGCGTGCTCTGGACCGGCAGCGGCGAGACCGTGAACTTCACCAGCTTGAATGCCGCGGAGAAGGCGCGCGAAGCGGTCGCGCCGCTGCTCGACGAGGTCGACGGCCGGCTCGGCGAGTTCCGCACGCGCGATCGCCGCGGCTAGCGCGCGCCGTCCATCGGCGGCGCGCGCGAGACGGCGCGAGTTCGCGGAACGCGGCGATGCGGCGGAGCACGTCGCGGCCGCGATCCCGCGTGCGACGTGTCCCCATGCCGCGGCGCCGAGCGGACGTCCCCGGGCCGTTCTTCGCGCGAGCGCGCGTCACAGCGCAGCGAGGTTCGCGTAGGCGAGCACGAGCCGCTTGCGTCCGGCGTCGGCGAAATTGACCTCGACGAGCGTGTGCGCGCCGGCGCCCTCGTAGCCGAGCACGACGCCTTCGCCGAAGCTCGCGTGGCGCACGCGCTGGCCGAGCTTGAACGGCGCCGGCTCCTCCGCCGCGGACGGCATCGCGCGGCCCACGTGGAGCGGACGGCTGACCTGCACGCGCGGCCGCACCTCGCTCAGCAGGTCGGGCGGGATCTCGCGCAGGAAGCGCGACGGCCGCGCGTAGCTCTCGACGCCGTGCAGCCGCCGCGATTCGGCGTAGCTCAGCACGAGCCGCGCGCGCGCGCGCGTGATGCCGACGTAGGCGAGCCGGCGCTCCTCCTCGAGCCGCCCGGCTTCCTCGATCGACTTCTGGCTCGGGAACAGGCCGTCCTCGAGGCCGACCAGGAACACGGTCGGGAACTCGAGCCCTTTCGCCGAATGCAGCGTCATCAGCTGCACGCAGTCCTCCCAGGCCTCGCCCTGCCCTTCGCCGGCTTCGAGCGCCGCGTGCGACAGGAACGCGGCGAGCTCGGAGAGGCCGGCTTCGACGTCGTCGGGCTCGCGGCGGAAGCGCGCGGCGACGTTGACGAGCTCGTCGAGGTTCTCGACGCGCGACTCGGCGCTGCCGCGGCTGTCGTTCTCGTAGAACTCGCGCAGGCCCGAGCGCGCGATCGCGCGCTCGACCTGATGCGCGAGCGGCCGCGGCTCGTCCGCGCGCGCGTTGGCGTCGACGTCCGCGTCGGCGACCAGGCACTCGCGCGCGAGCTCGTCGATCAGCACGAGGAAGCCGCGCAGCGCGTTCTTCGCGCGGCCGGCCAGCGCGTCCGCGGCGAGCTCGCCGAGCGCGGCGTCCCACAGCGAGGCCGCCTCGCGCCGCGCGCGCTGGCGCACGAGGTCGAGCGTGCGCTCGCCGATGCCTCGCGTCGGCGTGTTGACCGCGCGCTCGAACGCGGCGTCGTCGTGGCGGTTCGCGACGAGGCGCAGGTACGCGAGCGCGTCCTTGATCTCGGCGCGGTCGAAGTAGCGCAGGCCGCCGTAGACGCGGTACGCGACGCTGTGCTGGATCAGCTGCTCCTCGAACGTGCGCGACTGCGCGTTCGAGCGGTAGAGGATCGCGAGATCGGACGGCTTCGCGCCGTCGCGCAGCGCCTCGCGGATGCGCTCGACGACGTAGCGCGCCTCGTCCTGCTCGTTGTACGCCGCGTACAGCTCGATCGGCGCGCCGGCGTCGCCGGCGGTCCAGAGCTCCTTGCCGAGGCGGTCCGCGTTGTGCGCGATGACCGCGTTCGCGGCCGCGAGGATCGTGCCGGTCGAGCGGTAGTTCTGCTCAAGGCGGATCGTGCGCGCGCCGGGGAAGTCGCGCAGGAAGTGCTGCACGTTCTCGACGCGCGCGCCGCGCCAGCCGTAGATCGCCTGGTCGTCGTCGCCGACGACGAACATCTGTCCGCCGCTGCCGGCGAGCACGCGCAGCCACGCGTACTGCAGCGTGTTGGTGTCCTGGAACTCGTCGACGAGCAGATGGCGCCAGCGCTCGCGGTAGTGCGCGAGCAGCACGTCGTCCTTGAGCCAGAGCTCGTGCGCGCGCAGCAGCAGCTCGGCGAAGTCGACGAGACCGGCGCGCCGGCACGCGGCTTCGTAGGCGGCGTAGACGTCGATCAGCACGCGGTCCATCGGATTGAAGCCCGCGTCGAGCGCGCCGGGGCGCTTGCCTTCGTCCTTCGCCGCATTGATGAACCAGGTCGCCTGCCGCGGCGGCACGCGCGCCTCGTCGAGGCCGAGTCCCTGGATCGTGCGCTTGACCAGGCGCTGCTGGTCGTCGGCGTCCAGGATCTGGAACGTCTCCGGCAGCTCGGCCTCGCGCCAGTGGCGGCGCAGCAGGCGGTGGGCGATGCCGTGGAACGTGCCGATCGTGAGGCCGCGCGTGCCGCCGGCGATCAGCGCCTCGGCGCGTGCGCGCATCTCGCCGGCGGCCTTGTTCGTGAACGTGACCGCGAGCAGCGACCACGGCGACTGCCGCTCGACCTCGAGCAGCCAGCCGATGCGATGCATCAGCACGCGCGTCTTGCCGGAGCCGGCGCCGGCGAGCACGAGGTAGTGGCCCGGCGCCGCGGTCACCGCGTCGCGCTGCGCTGGATTCAGATCGTCGAGCAGATAGGAGACATCCATCGCGCGATTGTAGCGGCGGCCGCTGCGCGCTCCGCGCGGCTGCGCGCCGCGCGTCGGCTACGATAGCGCATGGTCCTGCGTTCCTACCGATTCGGCCGCTTCCGGCTGGATCCCGCGACCCGCGAGCTGTGGAACGGCGGCGAGCGCGTCGCGCTGGCGCCGAAGTCGTTCGACTGCCTGAGCTACTTGATCGAGCAGCGCAGCCGCGCGGTCGGCCGTGACGAGCTGATCAGCGCGGTCTGGGGCCGCGTCGACGTCAGCGACGCGCTGCTCGGGCAGACGCTCGCGCGCGCGCGTCGCGCGATCGGCGACACCGGCGGCGAGCAGAGCTCGATCCGCACGGTGCCGCGCTTCGGCTACCGCTGGGTCGCGGCGACCGAGGTCGCCGAGCGCGACGACGCGTCGATCGACGCGGTCGAAGCC
This sequence comes from Dokdonella sp., assembly GCA_036398645.1. Lineage (GTDB taxonomy): Bacteria > Pseudomonadota > Gammaproteobacteria > Xanthomonadales > Rhodanobacteraceae > Dokdonella_A. The sequence continues at coordinate 3,135 of DASWOS010000061.1, forward strand.
GATGCGCGCGCGGCGCAGGAACCGCGCGCGCCGGCGCGCGCCGAAGCAACGCCGGCGCCGGCGCCGGCCGGCGACGCGGCGCCGCTCGGCGCGAATGCGGCACCACGCGCGCCGAGGCCGCGCCGACGCCGGCGCGCGCTCGTCGCCGCGCTCGTGCTCGCCGCCGCCGCCGGCTGCGCCGCGCTGCTCGTCGCCGCGCGGCACGAGCCGGCGCGGCCACGGCCGGTGCCGCCGCCT
>DASWOS010000062.1:0-3092 GCA_036398645.1 Dokdonella sp.
AGGTCCATGCGGTTCAGCGCGACGACGAGCGCGTCGGCGATCGCGGACTTCGCCGCGTCGTCGTCGCTCTCGGCGATGATCGACAGCAGTTTCAGGAAGACCGGGTACGCGTCCTCGCCGAGACGTCGCGCGAGCCGCTTCAGCACGCCGAGGCGGTACTCGGCGTTCGGCCGCGCGCACAGCGTCGCCGCGAGGCGCGCCGCGCTCTCGCGCAGGTTGGAAGGCGTGTAGGCGTGGGCGGACATCGGCTGCTGAGGCGGGACCCGCGCCGGCGGCGTGCCGCGACGGGGAGCGGCGCCCTGTCGGCGCTACTGCAATGCCGCGAGGACGTGATCGACGTCGTGCTCGATGCCGCCGGCGGCGTCGATGCCGCCGGACGCCGGGGCGGCGACCGCTTCGGCGCCGAACGAGCGCGCCTGCGCGCCGTCCCAGACGTCCATCGCGAGGATCTTCTCGCCGTCGAACTCCGCCGACGACGGCGTGCCGCGGAGGCGCTCGCCGACGAACCCGGAAAGCCCTACGCTGCGGTCGTTGGCCGATGCGTCGGTGAGGCCGTCCTGGCTCCGCAGATGCAGGGCGTCCAGGCCCGGGGAATTCGGGGCTCTGATCGTCATCGCGGTCGGCCGGTCGTGTTCATGGGACGAATTCTAGTCGCGTTGCGCACGGCCAGCATCCGGGGAAACCCTAGGTCTTACGGTTCCGTGACGGCCGCGCCCGGCCGGCGTTCAGCCTCGGGATGCAGCCAGCGCGCCGCGAGCGGCGGGATCAGCAGCAGGCTGACCAGCGTCGAGGAGACCAGCCCGCCGAGGATCACGACCGCCATCGGTCCCTCGATCTCGTGGCCGGGCTGATGCAGCTGCAGCGCGACCGGCAGCAGCGCGAGCGCGGTCAAGAGCGCGGTCAGCAGCACCGGCGTCAGCCGCTCCTCGGCGCCGCGCAGCGCGGTCGCGAGGCCCCACGGGGCGCCTTCGCTGCGCACGAGGTGATCGTAATGCGAGATCAGCAGGATCGTGTTGCGCGCGGCCATGCCGAACAGCGCGACGAAGCCGACCATCGCGCCGATCGTCAGCGTGCCGCCGGTCAGCCAGACCGCGACGCCGCCGCCGATCAGCGTGCTCGGCAGCGCGAACAGCACGAGCAGCACGTGGCGCGCGTCGCCGAACGCGATCGCGAGCAGCAGCACGATCAGCACGGCCGCGGCGGCCGAGTGCAGCAGCAGCTCGCGCGTCGCCGCGGCCTGCTCCGCGGCGGCGCCGCCGTAGTCGAGGTAGACGCCGACCGGAACGTCGACCTGCTCGGTGATCGCCTTCTGCGCGGCGGCGGCGAAGCCGGCCTGGTCCGCCGTCGTCGGCGTCGCCACGACGACCTGCCGGCGCAGACCGTTCTGGTGATTGACCTGACTGCGGCCGGACACGATGCCGACCTCGGCGACGTCGGCGAGCCGGACCATTTCGCCGCCGCGCCCGTGCAGCAGCAGCTCGCCGACGGCTTGCGGCGACGCGCCCGCGCCGGCGATGCGCAGCGCGACCGGCACGCTGCGGTCGGCCTGGCTGATCTCGGCGACCGCGGCGCCGTGGAACGCCGCGGCGACGACTTCCAGCGCGTCGGCCGCCTGCAGGCCGTGCAGCGCGAGCCGGTCCGGCTTCAGCTGCACGGCGAGCTCGGGCTGGCGCGGCGGCACGACCAAGCGCACGCCGCTCGCGTGCGGCAGCTTCTCGAGCACCTCGGCGATCTTCGCGGCGACCGCGTCGTCGGCGTCGAGATCGGCGCCGAACACGCTGACGAAGAACGGCGCGCTTTCGCCGGACAATGTCTCGCCGATGCGCTCGGCGAGCACGGAGTAGATCTCGACGAGCTGATTCGGGAAGTCGTCGAACACGTCGCGGATGTCGGCGTCGATCTGCGCCGCGGTGCGGCCGCGGCGCGGGTCGATCTGCACCTCGAACTCGCTCTTGTTCGGCGTGTCCGGGTCCTGGCCGTTCTCGGCGCGGCCGATCTGCTCGGCGACGCTCGCGACGCCGGGGATGCGCACCAGGCGCGTCGAGATCAGCTCGCCGATGCGCAGCGTCTCCTCGATCGACACGCCGGGCCTGAGCGATGCGTGCGCGATCAGGTAGTTCTCGCGAAAGTCCGGCAGCAGGCGCGCGCCGAGCAGCGGCAGCAGCACGATCCCGGCGACGCCGCTCGCGATCAGCACGGCCCAGACCAGCCGCGGCGCCGCGTGCAGGCGCCCGATCGCGCGCGCCTGCGCGTGCTTGAAGCGGAGCAGGAAGCCGGCCTCCGCGCGCGGCCGGTGCTCGCGCATGACGATCGCGCAGAGCGCCGGCGTCGCGCTCATCGCGACGAGCAGCGAGATGCCGACCGCGAGCAGGAACGCGACCGACAGCGGCCGGAAGAACGCGCCCTGGATGCCGGTCATCATCAGGATCGGCAGGAACGCGACCGCGACCGCGGCGGTCGCGTAGAACACCGGCCGGCGCACCTCGAGCGAGGCCGCGGTGAACAACGCGCCGATGTCGGCGCCCGCGCCGGCCAGGCGCCGCCGCCGCAGGATGTTCTCGACGTCGATGACCGCGTCGTCGACGACGACGCCGAGCGCGACGACGAGCCCGCCGAGCGTCATCGTGTTGAGGCTCAAGCCGAGGTTCTCGAGGATCCACACGGTCGCGAGCAGCGACAGCGGAATCGCCGAGAACGAGACCAGCGCACCGCGCCAGTCGCGCAGCGTGACCAGCAGCAGCGCGACGACGAGCACCGCGCCGACGAGCAGCGAGTTGCGCAGCTTCGCGATCGCGCTCTCGATGAAGCTCGCGGGCCTGAGCAGCGCCGGATGGTATTCGATGCCCTGCTTCGCGAGCGCCGGCGCGAGCACGTCGAGCCGCGCCTCGAGCGCGCGCGTCACGTCGAGCGCGCATTGCAGCCGGGCCTCCTGGCCCGCATCGTCGTGAACCAGGACCATTATCGTCTTCATGGCAGCCTCCTTCGGTGAGACGGCGAGCATAGCGACCGCCCACGCCTCCATAATGCGGAGTTTGCCGGAGCGATCCTTGACCGGGGTCAATTCCCACTATGGCAGCGGCGCGGGGCGGGGG
>DASWOS010000063.1:0-6579 GCA_036398645.1 Dokdonella sp.
GGCCGCAGCACGACGTCGCGCATCGTCTGGCGGGCCGGAAGCGCCTCAACCATCCCGTCGGCGGTCGAATGGTTTTTACGTTCTCGGCGTTCGCCGTCGGCGACCGGCCGAACACGAAATTGCTTGTCTTGACCGCGGGCGATGAAGAACAGACATTCCGAAAGCTGAGCCGACTCGTCGAAGGTTCGCACTGACATCGGCTTAACGCCGAATTTCGTGCTCGGTGCGCGCACTTCCCTGCACTGACCGAGCAGCTCCGCCGGTTCGATCCGCAGGCAGCACTCAGCGTCGAGCAGGAGCCTGATCTGCGCGGTCGCGTTGTCGTCGGCCAGGAACGTCGCGGCGTTGATGGCTCCGCGCCCTGCGAATGGGGTCATAGTCGAGTTTCGAGCGAGATCCGGCCGGTCCGGACGTGAGTCGAAAAGTGACTCCGACCCCGATTTCGCAAAATGGGGTCAGAGTCGTTTTCGGAGCGAGGCAAAAACGGTCCGGGTTCCACGTCGAAACTGACTCTGCGCCCGTTCCCGTAAACGTGACTCTGACCCCCATTTTGCATTTGGGGAGGCATTTCGCTACGCGCGAGGCGGCGAGAATCGCGCGCCGGTCCGCACGCCGCTGCGCTCAGACGCGCTCGTCGAGCACGCGGATCGGAATGCCGGCGCCCGGCGCGCCGAACCAGGTGTCGCGCTCGTCGCGGCAGTACGGTCCGCCGGTCGCGAACGAGCGGCACACGGCGGGGCGGTTCGCATAGATCGTGCAGCGCATCGTGTTGCGATCCAGCGCGACGCACCAGCCGTCGTCTTCCTTCGCCATCTGCTCGAGCCCGTGTTCGTCCCAGCCCACGAGCCACGGCGGCACGTCGTCGCCCGGCATCAGGTAGACGGTGAGGCGGCAGCAGACCGCCTCGCAGGTGTCGCAGCTGACGCGCGGATCGACGCTCTCGGCGTACGGATCGTCGTCGTCGGGCGCGGTGTCGGAACGAATCGGCATGGCACAGTATGACGCCCACGCGGTAAGGCGACGTTAGCCGCGGCGGTTCGCATCGGGGCGACGCATGGACGAATCCGACTTCCGCGGCAACGGCGTGCGCGCCAGTCGCCTGCAGCTGCCGCCGGGGCCGTGGGCGACCGTGCTCGACGGCCTCTGCGCGCATTTCGCCGCGATCCCGCGCGCGACCTGGCAGGAGCGCATCGCGCGCGGCCGCGTGCTCGACGAGCTGGGCGCGCCGATCACCGAATCGACGCCTTACCGCACCGGCCTGACGATCCGCTATTTCCGCGAAGTGCCCGACGAGCCGCGCATCCCGTTCGCCGAGCGCATCGTGCACGCGGACGCGCACCTCGTCGTCGCCGACAAGCCGCACTTCCTGCCGGTCACGCCGGGCGGCCGCCACGTCGAGGAGACCCTGCTCGCGCGCCTCGTGCGCGCGCTCGGCAACCCGCACCTCGCGCCGCTGCACCGCCTCGACCGCGACACCGCCGGCCTCGTGCTGTTCTCCGCGAACGCGGCTACGCGCGGCGCGTATCAGGCATTGTTCCGCGAGCGCCGCATCGACAAGCGCTACGAGGCGTCGGCGCCCGCGTTGGACCGCCACGCGTTCCCGCTCGCGCGCACGACGCGTCTCGAGCGCGGCGAGCCGTTCTTCCGCATGCGCGAAATTGAAGGCGCACCGAACAGCGAGACGCACGTCGACGTGCTCGACCGCGGCGGTGCGACCTGGCGCTACGCGCTCCGTCCCGTCACCGGCCGGAAGCACCAGCTGCGCGTGCACATGGCCGCGCTCGGCGCGCCGATCGTCGGCGACGAGATGTACGGCGGTGCGAGCGAGCGTGATGCTGATGCGATCGCGCCGTCCGCGCGCGTCGAAACGCGCACGGACTACGGCCGGCCGCTGAAGCTGCTGGCGAAGACGCTCGCGTTCGTCGATCCGCTGGACGGGAGCGTGCGGCGGTTCGAGAGCTCGTTCGAGATCTGAGGCGGAATTCGGCCGGGGAGCGCGGCGCGGACGCCGAGCGGCACGCCTGCGTGCTCCACCGCGCGATCTCGCGCGCCGCCGGCCGCAGTGACTTCGTAGGCGACTTTGCAGCGGAATTCTTCGGCGTCAGCCTGCATCCGTGCTTTCGGCGATCCGTCCGCCGACGTAAATGCTTCGCGCCAGCCCGCCGCCGATCCAATAGCAAAGCTCCACCGGCCGCGTCGCGTTCCAGACGACGAAGTCGGCGCGCAATCCTTCGGCGAGGCGGCCGCGGTCGGCGCGGCCGAGCGCGCGCGCCGCGTTGACGGTGGCGCCGCGCAGCGCCTCGGCCGGGGTCAGGCGCAGCTGGATGCAGGCCATGTTGAGGGCGAGGCGCAGCGAGCGCAGCGGCGAGGTGCCGGGGTTCATGTCGCTGGCGACGGCGATCGGCACGCGGTGCTCTCGGAGTGCGGCGATCGGCGGCGTCCGCGTCTCGCGCATCGCGTAGAACGCGCCCGGCAGCAGCACGGCGACGGTGCCGGCGGCAGCCATCGCGCGCACGCCGGCTTCGCTGGTGTGCTCGAGGTGCTCGGCGGACAGCGCGCCGGCGGCGGCGGCGAGCGCGGCGCCGCCGAGGTCGGAGAGCTGGTCGGCGTGCAGCTTGACCGGCAGGCCGAGCGCGCGCGCGGCGCCGAGCACGCGGCGGGTCTGCGCCGGATCGAACGCGATGCGCTCGCAGAACGCATCGACCATGTCGGCGAGGCCTTCGCGCGCGGCGGCCGGCAGGATCTCGGCGACGACGAGGTCGACGTAGTCGTCCGGCCGGCCGGCGTACTCGGGCGGCAGCGCATGCGCGGCGAGCAGGGTGGTGACGACGCCGATGCCGAGCTCGGCGCCGACGCGGCGCGCGACGCGCAGCATGCGCAGCTCGCCTTCGCGTTCGAGCGCGTAGCCGGACTTGATCTCGACGGTGGTGACGCCGTCGTCGCGCAACGCGCGGGCGCGCGGCAGCGCGGCGGCGACCAGCGCGTCCTCGTCCGCGGCGCGCGTCGCGCGCACGGTGGAGAGGATGCCGCCGCCGGCGCGCGCGATGTCCTCGTAGCTCGCGCCCTCGAGGCGCTGCTCGAATTCGTCGGCGCGGTCGCCGCCGAACACGAGATGCGTGTGGCAGTCGATCAGGCCCGGCGTGACCAGCGCGCCGCCGGCGGAGCCGACCTCGCGTGCGAGCGCATCCGGCGCGCCGGGCAGGTCGGCTTGCGCGCCGACGTAGGCGATGCGGCCGTCCTTCCAGCCGAGCGCGCCGCGCTCGACCGTGCCGTAGGCGTCGTCGCCGCCGGCCATCGTCGCGAGCCGGCAGTCGAGCAGCAGGCCGTCCCAGGCGGCGCTCATGCGCGCCTGCCCCCGCGGATCGCGCGCAATGCCGCGGCGAGCGCGCGAGACGGCGCGGCCGGTGACGGCACGGGCACGGCGCGGCGGTCGCGCGCGCGGATCGGGGCGCTCATCGAGGTCCGGAAAGCACGGCGAGGCCGCCGCGAGAGCGGCCTCGCCGGAGGGTCAGAACGGCGGCTCGAAGCCGTCCCGGAAGATCAGATCGGGCGTCCCGTCGCCGCCGCAGCCGGTCACGCCGATGTCGTCGACGTACCAGCCTTCGTAGCCGACCGACTGGTCGGTGCCGAGGCGGAAGCGGAACTGCACGTCCTGGCCCGCGTAGCTCGACACGTCGATGCGGATCGGGCCGGCGTCGTACGACCGACCCGCGCTCGAGCACCAGGCCTCGCTGCCGGCGAGCGGATTGTCGTAGCTGTCGTCGATGACGCCGTCGTAGGCGCCGCCGCTGATGATCGACGCGGACGGAATCTGCGTGAAGCTGGTGCCGCCGTCGGTCGAGACCTCGACGAAACCGCCGTCGAAGCAGCCGCCGCTCGAGGATTCGATCTGCAGCCAATCCTGGAACTGCAGCGTCAGCGGATTCTGGTCGCCCGGCAGCGCGATGGTCGGCGAGATCAGTCCCTGGTCCGAGACCGCAGACAGGTCTTGCGCGTACCACGCGTGCGTGCCGGAGTTCGGCCGCGCGGTGCTGATCGCCCAGCTGCCGCCGGTGCCCGAGGTGGTCCAGCCGTTCTCGCCGTTCTCGATGTCGTCACTGAACAGCGTGATCGGCTGCGCCGGCGCCTTGCAGTCGCCCGGTGCGCTCATCGTGCGGAAGTGGAACGTCGCCGACGCGGCGGCCGCGCCGCAGGCGTTGCCGGCGGTCACGCGCCAGTAGTACGTGGTCGACGTGGCCAGCGCCGGCGACACCATGACCGAGGTCGCGTCGGCGACGTCCTGCGCGAAGACGACGTTCGCGAACGCGGTGTCGGTCGCGATCTCGACGTGGTAGCGCGTCGGCCCGCTGACCGTGCCGGCGCTCCAGGTCAGCGTCGGCGTCGTCGCGACCGAGGTCGCGCCGTCCGTCGGCGCGATCGGCATCGCCGCGCCGGGCGCGGCGCCGTTCAGCGCGAACGGCGCGGCCTTCGTCACGACGTCGCTGCCGCTCGTGCCGGTGATCGAGAGCGTATAGGCGCCCGGCATGGCCGCGCCGAGATCGCCGACGGTCAGCGTCGAGCTGCCGGGCGGCGTCACGCTCGGCGGCGCGAACGCGGTGGTGCTGCCGGGCGGCGCGCCGCTGACGGCGAGCGCGACCGCGCCGGCGAAGCCGTCGTCGGCGCTGACGTTCACGTCGAGCGTCGCGCTGCCGGCGCTCGCGCAGACCGCGATCGACGCCGGGTCGAGCGCGAGCTGGAACGGCGTCGTGCCGATGCCGTCGATGAACTCCGGCGCGGTGCCGAGCGGGTCGAGATAGTCCTTGAGCCGCGTCGTCGGCGTGCCGAGGCCGTCCCAGGCGAGCGCGAGCTGGCCGTAATAGTCCGACAGGTTCTCGCCGGTCGCGCCGCACGCGGACGGGCCGCCGCTCAACACGCCGACCAGGCGCTGCTCGGACGTGTACAGCGGCGAGCCGGACGAGCCGGGCTCGGTCACGCCGGGCGGCAGCGACGCCGGCGGCGAGACGATGTTCGGCAGGATCGGCGGGTTCGGATCCCAGTACGCGTGCCAGTGCGTGTTCACGCCGTTGGAGATGCCGCCGAGCTCGAGATCGCGCGCGACGAACGTGATGCGCTTCTCGTCGACGTTCGGATGATGGATCGACGCGCACAGTCCGACGGTCGAGCTCGGATCCGTCGTGCTCTGCGAGCAGGTCGCGCCGACCGTGCGGCGGTCCCAGCCTTCCCAGAACAGGTTCCAGTCCGGATCGGCCGGATCGTCGAGCTCGACCAGCGTGTTGTCCGAGCAGTGGGTGTTGTTCGAGCTGTTGCAGCCGGAGTCGAACGGGCTCGGCGTGTTCGCGAGGAACGTCGCGCCGGAGCTCGCGACGTTCGGGTCCGGCGGGTTGCTGAGGCCGCTCTGCGACGTGCCCGGCGTGCGGCAGGTCGGCCACTCGTAGTTCCAGTAGACGACGACCGTCGGCGAGCTCGTCGCGGTCAGCCCGCAGTGGCTCGCGGTGACGAACAGCATGCGGTGGTCGTTCGCGGTGTTGTTGACGAGCGAGCCGGTGCAGTCGTCGGAGCCGTTCAGCGTGACCGCGCCGACCGCGCGGCGCGGGTCGTTCCACGGGTCGTCCGCGGCGAGGCAGGCGACGTCCATGTTGCAGGTGCCGGAGTTGATCTCGTCGACCGAGCACGCGCTCTTGCTGCCGGTGGTCTCGCCGAGATCCGGCTGGTGGTAGTCCTTGCTCGCGGTGCCGAGCCCGCGGTAGCCCTGGTTCACGCTGCCGAGCACGAGCCGGACCGCGTCGCGCTCGGCGGTCGCGACGTCGAGCTCGACGACGACGTCGTCCGCCGCGATGACCGGCGTCCACAGCTGTCCGTGCGGGTTCTTCTTGCTCGCGTCGTAGGGCCCTGCGACCTGCCGATGCGCCGCGTCGTAGAGGAACAGCTGTGCGCTCGGCGGCAGGCGGAATTCGGTGAAGCCGAAGTTCAGCGAAGCGGCGCCCTCGGCGCGCACGCGATAGCGCCAGATGCTGCGCTCGCCGTGCACCTCCCAGGTGCCGGCGCGATGGGCGTCGACCGAGGTCGCGTGCGGGATCGCGAAGCGGTGCGGACGGCCGGCGAGCTCGCGCTCGGCGTCCTCGGCGGCGACCGCGGCGAGATCGAGCCGCGAGTACTGCGCGGTCGCGACGCGCTCGAGCGCATCGAAGCCGCCGGACCACGACTGCGGTGAAGCGCGGCCGGCCGCGTGCGCCGCGGCGACCGACGAGGCGAGGCACAGCGCGAGGCCGAGCCGAAGCGGAACGTTCATGCGATTTTTCCCCGGTGAGCGTCGATGCGACCCCGCGCCGACCCTATCACGGACCGCGCGGTGCCGGCACGTGTCGCGCTCGGCGTGCGGGCGACCGCGGCGGCGGCTCGCGCGCGGCGGCGGCCTGCATGGCGACGAGCCGGTTCGCGAACGCGCGGTAGACCGGCGTCGGGCAGGCCAGCGTCGACAGCGCGCGCGCGATGAGGCAGGCCGCCATGATCGGAATGATCAACGTGTGGTTCGCGGTGAGCTCGAGCGAGATCACCGCGGAGGTCAGCGGCGCCTGCGTC
>DASWOS010000064.1:0-22126 GCA_036398645.1 Dokdonella sp.
GCCAGCGTCTCGTCGAGATCGATGCGGCGGTGCGCGCCGAACGCCGGACCCTTGTCGGGCCGCGCATCGGCGGACTCCTTCGCAACGGTGGCCATCGGCGGAAAATCCCGGAAAAGACGTGGTCGATCGCTATACTAGCGCGCTTTTCCCCGCCGCTTCGTGAGCTGCCGCATGTCCGCGCCGACGTTCCAGCAGATCATCCAGACGCTGAACCGCTACTGGGCCGAGCAGGGCTGCGTGCTGATCCAGCCGCTCGACACCGAGGTCGGCGCCGGCACGTTCCATCCGGCGACGTTCCTGCGCGCGATCGGGCCGGAGCCGTGGGCCGCGGCCTACGTGCAGCCGTCGCGGCGGCCGACCGACGGCCGCTACGGCGACAACCCGAACCGTCTGCAGCACTACTACCAGTACCAGGTCGTCATGAAGCCGAATCCGGACGACCTCGTCGACCGCTACATCGGCTCGCTGAAGGCGCTCGGCGTCGATCCGCTCGTGCACGATCTGCGCTTCGTCGAGGACAACTGGGAATCGCCGACGCTCGGCGCCTGGGGGCTCGGCTGGGAGGTCTGGCTGAACGGCATGGAGGTCACGCAGTTCACGTATTTCCAGCAGGCCGGCGGCCTCGAGTGCCGGCCGGTCACCGGCGAGATCACCTACGGGCTCGAGCGCCTCGCGATGTACCTGCAGAACGTCGACAACGTGTTCGACCTGATCTGGACCGAGGCGCCGCACGGCGTCGTGACCTACGGCGACGTGTTCCACCAGAACGAGGTCGAGCAGAGCGCGTACAACTTCGAGCACGCGAACGTGCCGAAGCTGCTCGAATGGTTCGACACCTGCGAGGCCGAGGCGAAGAAGCTCGTCGACGCCGGCCTGCCGCTGCCGGCCTACGAGCAGGTCATGAAGGCGAGCCACACGTTCAACCTGCTCGACGCGCGCCGCGCGATCAGCGTGACCGAGCGCCAGCGCTACATCCTGCGCGTGCGCGCGCTCGCGCGCGCGGTCGCCGAGGCGTACGCGGCGCAGCGCGAGCGGCTCGGCTTCCCCGGCCTGCGCGCGGCGCCGGCGCCGGCCTGAGACCGCTGCGCACCGGGGCGGCGCCGCGGCCGCGAGCGCGCGCCTTCGCAAGGCACCTTGGATTCCCGCCGTCGCGGCGACGACGGCAACGCAGAGATTACGACGCGATGGCTCACGATACCGCTTCCCTGCTGATCGAACTCGGCACCGAGGAGCTGCCGCCGAAGGCGCTCGACGAGCTCGCCGCGGCGTTCGCGACCGGCGTCGCGCAGGGCCTCGCGCGGCGCGGCGTCGCCGCCGCGATCGCCGACGCGAGGACCTACTGCTCGCCGCGCCGGCTTGCGGTCTGGGTGCCGTCGGTCGCGCGCGCGCAGCCGGACCAGGCGCACGAGCGGCGCGGCCCGGCGCTCGCCGCCGGCCTCGACGCGAGCGGCGCGCCGACCAAGGCGCTGCTCGGTTTCGCGCAGAGCTGCGGCGTCGAGGTATCCGCGCTCGAACAGCTCGAGACCGACAAGGGCGCATGGTTCGTGCACCGCGCCGTCAAGCCGGGCCGGGCGACCGCCGCGCTGATCCCCGAGATCGTCGCCGAGGCGCTGAAGGCGCTGCCGATCCCGAAGCCGATGCGCTGGGGCGACCACGACTACGCGTTCGTGCGCCCGGCGCACTGGCTCGTGATGCTGCACGGCGACGCGGTCGTCGACGGCGAGGTCCTCGGCCTGCGCTCCGGCCGCATCTCGCGCGGCCACCGCTTCCATCATCCGCAGCCGGTCCACGTCGCCGACGCGGACTCCTGGCTCGACGCGCTGCGCCGCGCGCACGTGCTCGCCGATCCGGCCGAGCGCCGCGCGCGCGTGCGCGAGGAGATCGCGCGCGTCGCACCGGCCGGCGGCTCGGCGCGCGCCGCCGATGCGCTGTTCGACGAGATCGCGAACCTGACCGAGTGGCCGGTCGCGATCGCCTGCGCGTTCGACCGCGAGTTTCTCGACGTGCCGCACGAGGCGCTGGTCACGACGATGGAGACGAACCAGAAGTTCGTGCCGGTGTTCGACGCCGACGGCCGCCTGACCGAGCACTTCGTCGGCGTCGCGAACGTCGCGTCGAAGGACCCGGCCGAAATCCGCAAGGGCTACGAGCGCGTGATCCGGCCGCGCTTCGCCGACGCGAAGTTCTTCTGGGACGAGGATCTGAAGACGCCGCTCGCGGACTACCGCGACGCGCTGAAGAACGTCACGTACCAGAAGGACCTCGGCAGCGTCTGGGACAAGTGCCTGCGCGTCGCCGAGCTCGCGCGCACGATCGCCGGGCGGCTCGCCGACGCCGGCCTCGCCGTCGACGCCGCGCTCGCGACGCGCGCGGCGGCGCTGTCGAAATGCGACCTGCTGACGCGCATGGTCGGCGAGTTCCCGGAGCTGCAGGGCGTCATGGGCCGCTACTACGCGCGTGCCGGCGGCGAAGACGCGCAGGTCGCCGACGCGCTCGACGAGTTCTATCGGCCGCGCTTCGCCGGCGACGCGATCGCGCAGGGCCGCGTCGGCCAGGTGCTCGCGGTCGCCGAGCGCCTCGACACGCTCGCCGGCATCTTCGCGGTCGGCCTGAAGCCGTCCGGCAACAAGGACCCGTTCGCGCTGCGGCGCGCGGCGCTCGGGCTCGCGCGCACGCTGATCGAAGGCGGCCTGCCGCTCGACCTCGACGCGCTGCTGCGCGACGCGGTCGAGCGCATCGACGGCGCGCTCGAGGCGTCGAAGGCGCGCGCGCTGCGCGCCGCGCTCGCGCAGGCCGGCGCCGCCGGCGTACGCGCGCAGGGCGCCGCCGCCGAAGTCGCCGAGCCGGTCGCCGCGGCGCTCGCGGCCGAGATCCGGGATTTCGTCGTCGACCGCTTGCGCGGCTACTACGCCGAGCAGGGCGTCGCCGCCGAGGCGTTCGAGGCGGTGCGCGCGCTCGCGCCGGCCGACCTGACCGATTTCGACCGCCGCCTGCGCGCGGTCGTCGAGTTCGCCGCGCTGCCGGAAGCGCGCGCGCTCGCCGCGGCGAACAAGCGCATCGGCAACATCCTGCGCCAGGCCGGCGCGCCGGTCGCCGCGGCGATCGACGCGCGCCTGCTCGAGGACGGCGCCGAGCGCGCGCTCGCCGACGCGCTCGAGGCGGCCGAGGCCGACGGCGCGCCGCTGCTCCGTGCGCGCGACTACGTCGGCCTGCTGAAGCGGCTTGCGCGGCTGCGCGCGCCGGTCGACGCGTACTTCGACGCGGTCATGGTCATGAGCGACGACGCGGCGCTGCGCGCGAACCGGCTCGCGCTGCTCGCGCGCCTGCGCAACCTGTTCCTGCGCGTCGCCGACGTCTCGCTGCTGCCGAACGCCTGAACCGCGCGCGTCACGCGTCCCAGGCGACCGCGAGCAGCGTGCGGTCGTCGTCCGGCGCCGCGTCGCGCGCGTGCGCGCCGAGCGCGTCGAGCACCGCGGCGACGCACTCGTGCGGCGTGCGCGCACGCGATGCGGCGGCGAGCAGGCGCTCGCGGCCGAACGGCGCGCCGTCCGGCGCGCGCTGCTCGACGACGCCGTCGCTGTAGAGCAGCACGAGCTCGCCGCGGTCGAGACCGAGCGTCTCCGCGGTGAATGCCGCATCGGCGTCGATGCCGAGCGGGATGCCGCCGTCGGGCCGGATCGGCGCGGCGCCGTCGGCGCCGACGCGCAGCGCGTGGCCGTGGCCGGCGTCGACGAAGCGGCAGCGGCGCGCGCCGGGCTCGAACACGCCGAGCCAGAGCGTGACGAAGCCGCCCTGGCTCGACGGCGTGCACAGATGCCGGTTCAGCCGGCCGAGCGCGCGCGCCGGATCCGCGTCGTGCGCGAGCTCGGCGCGCAGGAACGAGCGCACCGAAGCCATGATCAGACCGGCGCCGAGCCCGGCGCCGCTGACGTCGCCGAGCAGCACCGCGGCGCCGCCGCCGGCGAGCGCGACGACGTCGGCGATGTCGCCGGCGACCGAGCGGCCCGGCTCGAGGCGGATCGCGAAGCGCAGCCCGCCGGCCGTCTCGCGCTCGTCCGGCAACAGGCGCCGCTGCACCTCGCGCGCGCGCTCGAGGTCCGCGGCGAGCCGTGCGCGCTCGCGCTCGCTGTCGAGCCGGCGCAGGTTCGCCAGCGCGAGCGCGGCGAGCCGCGCGAGCGCATGGCAGTACGTCGGCGCATCGGCGTGCCCGCGCCGCGCGGAGCGGTCGGCCTCGAGGTACAGATACGCCTCGTTGCGCGCGTCGAGCGCGAGCGGCGCGCAGAGCGCGCGTCGCGGCCGCGGCGTGGCGGCCGCGTCCGCGTCGGCGTCGATGCGCGCGATGCCGCCGGCGGCCGCCGAGGCGATCAGCGAACGGCTGAATCGGAACGCGCCGCGCGCGCTGCCGTCCGGGCGCGCGCTGCGCAGCTCGAGCTCGTCGCCGCGGCGCCACAGCACGGCCGCGCGCGCATAGCCGGAGCCGAGCAGCGCGTACTCGGCGAGCACGTCGGCGAGCGTCTGCTCGTCGCGTGCCGCGGCGACTTCGTCGGCGCAGCGCAGCACGAGCTCCAGGCGCTGCTCGGCCAAGCTGCCGAGGCGGCCGACGACGTCGACGCGTGCGGCCTCGTCGAGCGTCTCCGCCTCGCCCGCGTCGGCCGCCGCGCTGCCGACGCGGAAACGCCACGGGCCGACGCCGATCACGTCGCCGGCGTGCAGCGCCGCGCGCGCGCCGGCTTCGAGCGGCAGCTCGTTCAGCCGCGTGCCGATCCGGCTGTGGCAGTCCTTCAGCGTCCAGCCGTCGGCGTCGGCTTCGATCAGCGCGTGCCGGCGCGAGACGCTCGGCTCCGGCAGCGCGACGCGGCTGGTCTCGGCGCGGCCGATCGTGAAGCCGTCGGCGACGCGCCAGCGTCGCCGCGCGAGCGGCGGACCGTCGATCAGTTCGAGCTCGAGCAGTGCGTGCATCGCAGGAAATCGTCGCCGGGGCGGTGAAGTTTCGGACAAATCGCGCGTCGTGCGCGCGGCCGCACGCGATTGCGCGGCGGCGCCGTGCAGATTATCGTGCCCGTGCCGATGCGTCCGCAGCCGAGCGCGGCTCCGACCTCGGCGCCCGTCGCCGCGCCGAAGCATCGCGCGCGCGGACGTCGTCCGATATACGATTCGTTTCGTCTGTTCCGGAGAAAGCATTCATGCGGATTCATTGGATCGCGGCGTTCGCCGCATTGGCGCTCCTGGTCGGCTGCAATTCCGCGAACCAGGGCGCGCCCACGGACAAGCCGGCGACGCCGGCGATCGCGCCGGGCACGACGATCACGGGCTCGGTGTCGCTGCGCGATGCGGTTCCGGTCGGCGCCGGCGCGAAGCTCGACGTGCGGCTCGTCGACGTCGCGCAGCCGGAGATCGCGATCGCCGAGAAGAGCATCGACGTCTCCGGCGCGCCGCCGTACAGCTTCTCGCTCGATTTCGACCCGGGCAAGCTGACCGCGTCGCGCACCTACGTCGTCAACGCGGTGCTGACCGACGGTCAGCGCCGCTTCCTGCCGGTGCTGAACTCGCCGGTGCTGACGCACGGCGCCGGCACGAACGTGCAGGTCGTGCTGAACGCGGAGGCGACGCCGGCCGAGCGGCTCAAGGAGGAGGTGTCGAAGCTGCAGTCGCAGATCGGCGGCATGAAGAAGGTCGCCGGCACCTACACGACCGACGACGCGTCGGTCGGCTGGGACGCGTTCGCGACCGGCAGCTCGGTGCGCTACGTGCGCGTCAACACCGAGTTCGACAAAGGCGGCCGCACCTCGGTCAACTACGCGTTCAAGGACGACAAGCCGATCGCGGCGAAGCAGAACGGCGGCGGCTACGTCGGCTGGAACGACGCCGGCGAAGTCATGTGGAACGAGAAGCCCGGCGGCGGCTCGCTCAGCGACGACGAGGTGCAGTCGCTGCACGACTCCGCGCTGAAGGCGCTGCAGATGGCGCAGGAAAAGGTCGACGCGGCGAAGAAGAAGTAGCGCCGCTCCGACTCTCGCGCGGCGACGCGCAAAAGAAAGGCGGCCCATTGGGGAGAATGGGCCGCCCGGAGCGGACGTGCGGACTCATCGCTGGGGAAGGGAGGAGTCGGGGGTTGCGCGCCGCGGGGCGTACTGTAGCGCCGTGACGCTTTCAGGAACCTGACATTCGCCGGCCGATTTCGCGCGGATCGCGCACGCGTCACACCGCGCGCTGGAACTCGACGCGCGCACGCGTGCCGCGCGCGCGTGCGCCGTCGCCGAGCGTGAACGTCGCCGCGTGCGCGCGCGCGATGTCGTCGACGATCGCGAGGCCGAGACCGCAGCCGTTGCCGGGCGACTCGGGCACGCGATAGAAGCGCTCGCGCACGCGCTCGCGCTGCTCCGGCGCGATGCCGGGACCGTCGTCCTCGACTTCGACGAACGCACCGCGGCCGCAGCGGCCGCAGCGCACGGTCACGCTGCCGTCGCGCGGCGTGTACGCGAGCGCGTTGTCGACGAGGTTCGCGAGCAGCTCGCGCAGCAGCCACGCGCTGCCGATCACGCGCACCGGCTCGGTCTCCGCGCCGAGATCGATGCCGGCCGCGAGCGAGCGATCGAGGTTCTGCGAGACGACCTCGGCGACCAGCGTCGCGAGCTCGGTCTCGTGGAAGTCCTCGTGCGTCGTCGCGGTCGGCTCGGCGCGCGCGAGCGCGAGCAGCTGGTTCGCCGTGTGCGCGAGCCGCCGCGTGCCGTCGTGCAGCGCGAGCAGGCGCTCGCGCGCCGCGCCGGCGGCCGGGTCGCGCGCGAGCAGCTCGAGCTGCGCGATGATGCCGGCCAGCGGCGTGCGCAGCTGATGCGCGGCGCTGGCGAGGAACTGCTGCTGCGAGCGCGCGGCCGCGCGCACGGTGTCGAACAGCTCGTTCAGCACGCGCACGAGCGGCCGGATCTCGGTCGGCACCGGCGCCTCGTCGAGCGGCGCGAGGTCGCGCGCCGAGCGCGCCGCGATCTGCTCGCCGAGCGCGCGCAGCGGACGCACGCCGTAGCGCACGCCGACCCAGACCAGCACCAGCGTGCCGACCAGCTGCGCGAGATCGGTCAGCACGATGCTGGTCAGGATGCGCGTCGTCGCGAGCGTGCGCTTGCGCGTCGTCTCCGCGACCGCGACCGTGACCTCGGCCGCGCCGACCCGCGTCGCGTAGGTCGCGAGACGGATCGCATGACCGCGGTATTCGACGTCGTCGAAGGTCGGATTCGCACCGCGCAGCGGCCGCGCCGGCAGGTCGGCGTCGCCGCTGACCAGCGTGCCGTCGGCCGCGCGCACCGCGTAGTAGATCGAGTCGGTGCTGTCCGCGCGCAGCACCGCGACCGCCTGCGGCGGCAGGTCGGCGTCGATGCGGCCGTTGCCGTCCTCGTCGCGCAGGTGCGCGGCGACCGCGAGCGCGTCCTCGCGCAGCGCGCGGTCGTAGGCGTCGTGGATCGGCCGCGCGCCGGTCACGTAGTCGACGAACACGCCGGTGCCGAGCAGCAGCATCAGCGGCGCGAGCAGCAGCAGCAGCAGGCGCCGGCGGACCGAGTGCGCCGGTTCAGACGGCCGCGTCATCGAGCCGGTAGCCGAGGCCGCGCACGGTGCGGATCGGCGCCGCGCCGCCGAGCTTCGTGCGCAGGCGCGACACGTAGACCTCGATCGCGTTCGCGCCGATGTCCTCGTCCCAGTTCGCGATCGCCTGCACGAGCTTCTCCTTCGCGACGACGCGGCCGACGTTCAGCGCGAGGCATTCGAGCACGGCCCATTCGCGACGCGTCAGGTTGATCGGCACGCCGTCCGCCTCGACGCGGTGCGCGCCGAGCTCGAGATGGAGCCCGCCGATCGTCAGGTTCGCGCTGGTCGCCGAGCGGCTGCGGCGGATCAGCGCGCGGCAGCGCGCGACGAGCTCCGGCAGCTCGAACGGCTTGACGAGGTAGTCGTCGGCGCCGAGGTCGAGCGCGCTGACGCGGTCGGCGAGCGCGTCGCGCGCGGTCAGGATCAACACCGGCAGCGCCGAGCCGGCGCGGCGCATGCGCTGCAGCAGCACGAGGCCGTCGACGCCGGGCAGCCCGATGTCGATGATCGCGAGATCGAACGACTCGCTCTCGAGCGCGCCGCCGGCGCGCTCGGCCGAGCCGACGTGGTCGACCGCGTAGCCGGCGCGGGTCAGGCCGCGCCGGATCGCGTCGGCGACCAGGGCATCGTCTTCGACGACGAGGATGCGCATCGTGGCGAAGACCGCGCCGCCGCTACGCGACCGCGCGCGCGTCGCGCTTCAGATGGATCAGCAGCAGCGACAGCGCGGCCGGCGTGATCCCGGAGATGCGGCGCGCCTGCGCGATCGTGCGCGGCCGCACCTGCTTCAGCTTCGCGAGCGCCTCGGCCGACAGGCCGCGCACGCGGTCGAAGTCGAAGGTGTGCGGAATCTCGGTGTCGTCGCGGCGGCGGTCGCGCTCGATCTCGGCCTGCTGGCGCTCGAGATAGCCCGCGTACTTGACCGCGACTTCGACCTGCGCGGCGACCTCGGCGTCGTCGACGCCGGGCCCGAAGTTATCGACCTCGACGAGCGCGCGATAGCCGAGCTCGGGCCGCCGCAGCAGCTCGAGCGCCGTGGTCTCGCGCGCGACCGCGCAGCCGAGCGCGCGCTCGAGCGCGGCGCCGGTGGCGTTCGTCGGACCGACGCGCAGCGCGCGCAGGCGCTCGCTCTCGCGCGCGATCGCGTCGCGCTTGCGGCACAGCCGTTCGTAGCGCTCGGCCGGCACGCAGCCGAGCGCGTGGCCGCGCTCGGTCAGGCGCAGGTCCGCGTTGTCCTCGCGCAGGTGCAGGCGGTACTCGGCGCGCGAGGTGAACATGCGGTACGGCTCGCTCGTGCCGTTGGTGACGAGGTCGTCGATCAGCACGCCGATGTAGGCCTCGTCGCGGCGCGGCGACCAGGGCGCCTCGCCGCGCGTCGCGCGCGCCGCGTTGAGGCCGGCGATCAGCCCCTGCGCGGCGGCTTCCTCGTAACCGGTCGTGCCGTTGATCTGGCCGGCGAAGTAGAGCCCGCGCACGGACTTCGTCTCGAGCGACGGCGCGAGCCCGCGCGGATCGAAGTAGTCGTACTCGATCGCGTAGCCGGGGCGCGTCACGTGGACGCGCTCGAGTCCGGCGATCGAGCGCACGAGCTCGAGCTGCACTTCGAACGGCAGCGAGGTCGAGATCCCGTTCGGGTACACCTCCGGCGTGTCGAGCCCTTCCGGCTCGAGGAAGATCTGGTGCGCGGCCTTGTCGGCGAAGCGCACGACCTTGTCCTCGATCGACGGGCAGTAGCGCGGACCGGCGCCTTCGATGACGCCGCCGTAGAGCGGCGACCGGTCGAGCGCGCCGCGGATGATCGCGTGCGTGCGCTCGTTCGTGTGCGTGATCCAGCACGGCACCTGGCGCGGATGGTCGTCGGCCGAGCCGAGGAACGAGAACACCGGCAGCGGCACGTCGCCGGGCTGCTCGGCGAGCCGCGTGCGGTCGATCGTGCGCCCGTCGAGGCGCGGCGGCGTGCCGGTCTTCAGCCGACCGGCCGCGAACGGCAGCTCGCGCAGCGCCGCGGCGAGCTTCGTCGCCGGCGCGTCGCCGGCGCGGCCGCCGGCGTGCTGGGTGAGGCCGACGTGGATCTTGCCGGCGAGGAACGTGCCGGCGGTCAGCACGACGGCGCGTGCGCGCAACGCGAAGCCGTCCTGCGTGACGACACCGCCGACGCGGCCGTGCTCGACGAGGAGCGCGTCGGCGGACTGCTGGAACACGTCGAGGCCGGGCTGCGCCTCGATCAGGCGCCGGATCGCGGCCTTGTAGCGCACGCGGTCGGCCTGGCAGCGCGTCGCCCGCACGGCCGGACCCTTCGACGCGTTCAGCACGCGCCACTGGATGCCGGCGCGGTCCGCCGCCTGCGCCATCGCGCCGCCGAGCGCGTCGATTTCCTTGACGAGATGGCCCTTGCCGATGCCGCCGATCGCGGGATTGCAGCTCATCTGCCCGATCGTCTCGACGTTGTGCGTCACGAGCAGCGTGCGCGCACCGACGCGCGCGCTCGCGAGCGCGGCTTCGGTGCCGGCGTGGCCGCCGCCGATCACGATGACGTCGTATTCGTACATGGCGGCCTCTCTATGCTGCGCGGCGACGGCGGCGGCCCCGACGGTCGCTAGGCTCGAGCGTCCTGCTCTCGCCAAGCGACCCGGCCCGCGGCGTCCTGCCGCGGGCGCTCGCCGCGCACGCGGCCCCGGCGGGCCGCGCGCGGGAAGCGACTCGCCCGCCGCCGATCACGATGACGTCGTATTCGTACATGGCGACCTCTCTATGCTGCGCGGCGACGGCGACGGCCACGACGGTCGCAAGGCTCGAGCGTCCTGCTCTCGCCGAGCGAGCCGGCCCGCGGCGTCTTGCGTGCCGTCGGTGGTGGCCCGGCGCGTTCGCGCGTTCTCGGCGATTCTAGCAAGCCGCTCACGCGAACTGGCACGAAATCTGCTCCGGTGCGACGCACTCCCACCGGCGCTAGGCGTTTGCGAGCACGCCGAAGACCGGACTCAGGGGCCGGTCACGCGCCGGTGGGAGTGCTCGAATGAGGCTAGCCCGGCGGCCTCAGGAACAGGGGAATCCAAGAGGAGCGTTGCCGAGCGCCGGTGACCGCCGAACCGTCGAAGTCCGCACCGAAGGCCGGGGATCGTCCGATCGCCCGGCCTTCGCGTGTGCACCGCGCGGATACCAGCCGCAACGCGCGCTGACAGACTGTGACGATGCTCGCGAAGTCCGGTCCTTCTTCGCGGGGTTGCGGCGGCTCGGGTCAGATTCGGACGCAGCGCGTCGAACGCCGCCGCCGCACCCGGCCCGCACGAATGCGCCGACGCGGCCGAAAAACGGCGCCGAAGCGCCTCGCCGTCGCTGGCACGACGCTTGCTCGGAAGGTCCCGAGGCATCGGAGATCCGAGATGAGCATCATGAACGCGAACGTCACGTTGAACCCGCTTTTCCTGCGCCACGATCTGATGATCGAGCTCGGCCGGCTCGAAATGGCGATCGACGACGCGCGTGCGCAGGCGAACCCGAGCGAGGCGATCGGCCAGCTCGAGTCGCGCTGCGCGAAGATCAACGAGGCGCTCGCGAAGCTGCCCGCCTGAACGACGCTGGGAACGGGGGATTCGGGCCGCGCTCGCGCGGCCTTTTTTTTGCGCGGCGCTACGCGGCGACGCTGCGCGCGACGATGTCGGAGAGGTCGGTCGACAGGCCCGCGCACGCGGCCAGGCGCAGCAGCTCGCGGTGCATCAGTGCGCGGCGGACCGGCTCGTAACGGCGCCAGGAGCCGAACGCGGTCGCGATCCGCGCGGCGACCTGCGGCGTGATCCCGTCGAGCCGCAGGATCGCGTCGGCGACGAAGCGGTAGCCGGCGCCGTCGGCACAATGGAACGCGCGCGGGTTGCGCAGCGCGAACGCGCCGATCAGCGCATACACGTTGTTCGGGTTCGTCCAGCGGAACGACGCGTGCCGCGTCAGTGCCGCGACGCGCGCGAGCGCGTCCGGCTCGGCCTCGGTCGCCTGCACGGTGAACCACTTGTCGAGCACGAGCGCGTCGCCGGCGTAGCGGCGTGCGAAGCCTTCGAGCGCGTCGCCGGCGGCGACGTCGCGCAGGCTGACCAGCGCCGCGAGCGCGGCGAGCCGATCGGTCAGCGTCGCCGCCTGCTCGAGCTGCGTACGCGCGAGCTCCGCGTGGCGCGGATCGGCGTGGCACAGAGCGGCGAGGCACGCGTTGCGCAGCCGGCGGCGCGCCTGCGCGTCGAGATCGCCGGCGCCGACGCCGGCGCCGAGCTCGCGGTACTTCGCGCGCAGCGGCGCGGCGAGCGTCTCGGCGAGCAGGGTCTCGATCCGCGCGCGCGCGCGGTGCACGTTCTCGGGATCGACCTCGACGAGGCTCTCGGCGAGCGAGTTCGCGTCGGCGACCGTCAGCATCTCGGCGACGAGCGCCGGATCGACCTTCGGATCGGCGAGCGCGCGGCCGACCGCGTCGGTCCACAGCGCGGCCTCCGCCGCGTTCGGCGCGCCGCGCGCGAGCGTCTGCGCGAACAGCCGCCGCGCGAGCGTGTCGACCGCGAACCAGCGGTTGAAGCCGTCGTCGTCGTCGCGCGCGAGCCGCGCGAGCGCGGCCGGATCGAGGTCGGCGTCGAGCCGCACCGGCGCGGAGTAGCCGCGCAGCAGCGACACGGTCGGCGCGCGCTCGACGCCGGCGAAGCGGAACGTCGCCGCTTCCGCGTCGAGCAGCAGCACGTGCTCGTGCGCGGCCGCGCCGCCGCCGTCGAGGCCGAGCTCGAGCGCGCGGCCGTCGCCGTCGAACAGCGCGACCACGACCGGGATCGGCAGCGGACTCGCGCGACGGCTCGACGGCGCGCGCTGCGCGAGCGTCAGCTCGTAGCAGCGCGCCTGCGCGTCGTGGCGTCCGCGCGCGCGCAGCTCCGGCGTGCCGGTCTGCGTGTACCACGCGAGCCAGCTGGACAGGTCGAGCGAATTCGCGTCGCCCAGCGCGGCGAGGAAGTCCTCGACCGTCGCCGCCGCGCCGTCGTGGCGCGCGAAGTACAGATCCAGGCCGCGCCGGAAGCCGTCGCGGCCGAGCACGACGCCGAGCATGCGCACGATCTCGGCGCCCTTCTCGTAGACGGTCGCGGTATAGAAGTTGTTGATCTCGCTGTAGCGGTCCGGACGCACCGGATGCGCGAGCGGGCCGGCGTCCTCGGGGAACTGCGCACGCCACAGCGTGCGCACGTCCTCGATCCGGCGCAGCGTGCGCGAGGCGAGGTCGGACTCGAACTCCTGCTCGCGATAGACGGTCAGGCCTTCCTTCAAGCACAGCTGGAACCAGTCGCGGCAGGTCACGCGGTTGCCGCTCCAGTTGTGGAAATATTCGTGGCCGACGACCGCGAGCACGTGGCGGTAGTCGTCGTCGGTCGCGTGCTCCGGATCGGCGAGCAGGTACTTCGCGTTGAAGATGTTGAGGCCCTTGTTCTCCATCGCGCCCATCGTGAAGTCGTGCGTCGCGACGACGTGGAACGCGTCGAGGTCGTAGCAGCGGCCGAAGCGCTCCTCGTCCCAGCGCATCGCCATCTTCAGGCACTGCATCGCCCAGCCGCAGCGCGCGATCGCGTCGGCTTCGGCGTGGATCGCGAGCCGCACGCGGCGGCCCTCGGCGGTCGTGAACGTGTCCTCGATCGATTCGAGCGCGCCGGCGACCAGCGCGAACAGATAGCTCGGCTTCGGATGCGGATCGACGAAGCACGCCCAGTGACGGCCGTCGGCGAGCGCGCCGGCGCCGTCCGCGTTGCCGTTCGCGAGCAGCAGCGGGAAGCGCGCGGCGTCGGCGCGCAGCGTGACCACGTAGCGCGCGAGCACGTCGGGACGGTCGACGAACGGCGTGATGCGGCGGAAGCCCTCGGCCTCGCACTGCGTCAGCAGGAAGCCGCTCTCGCTCGCGCCGCTGAGGTAGAGCCCCTGCAGCGCGGAGTTCCGCTCCGGTGCGATCGCGACGCGCGTCTCGACGATCGCGCGGCCGCGCAAGCCCGCGATCGTCAGCGCGTCGGCGTCGAGCCGGTACTCGCCGGCGCCGAGCGCGCGACCGTCGACGCGGACCTCGAGCAGCTCGAGCTGCTCGGCGTCGAGCCGCAGCGGCGCGTCCGGCTGCGCCGGGTCTTGCTCGAGCGCGAGCCGCGCGGCGACCTCGGTCCGCACCGGGTCCAGGTCGAATTCGAGCGCGACGTCGCTGACGCGCCAGGCCGGCGCGCGATAGTCGCAGAGCAGCACGGCCGGGCGCATGCCCGCGGCGGGTTCTGGGGACATGGCGCAGGTGGAGCGGAAATGACGATCGGCAGGCTAGCACGCGCCGCGCAGCCGCGTGTATCGTCCGCTCGCTCTCCGACGGCGGCAGCCCATGTCATCCGCGCAGGTCGACATTCCGGACCTCACCGCGATCGAAGCCGCGGCCGCGCGCATCGCGCCGTACGCGCGGCGCACGCCGGTCATGCGCTCGCGCTCGCTCGACGCGCTCGCCGGCGCCGAGCTGCACTTCAAGTGCGAGAACTTCCAGCGCGCCGGCGCGTTCAAGTTCCGCGGCGCGTGCAACGCGGTCTGGTCGCTCGACGACGCGACCGCGGCGCGCGGCGTCGTCACGCATTCCTCGGGCAATCACGGCGCGGCGCTCGCGCTCGCGGCGACGACGCGCGGCATCCCCGCGCACGTCGTCGTGCCCGACGGCGCATTGCGCTCGAAGCTCGCCGCGATCGAAGCTTACGGCGCGACGCTGCACCGCTGTGCGCCGACGCTCGCCGCGCGCGAGCAGACCGCCGAGCGCGTGCGCGAGCGCACCGGCGCGGTGCTCGTGCATCCGTACGCGGACCCGCGCGTGATCGCCGGCCAAGGCACGGCCGCGCTCGAGCTGCTGCGCGAGACCGGGCCGCTCGACGCGCTCGTCGTGCCGGTCGGCGGCGGCGGACTCGCCGCCGGCAGCGCGATCGCCGCGCACGGCGTCGATGCCCGCGTCGAAATTTACGCCGCCGAGCCGGACGGCGCGGCCGACGCGGCCGAGTCGCTGCGCAGCGGCGTGCGCGTCGTCGAGCTCGCGCCGCGGACGATCTGCGACGGCCTGCGCGGCCTGCTCGGCGCGATCAACTTCGACGTGCTGCGCGAGCACGGCGTGCGCGTGACGACGCTGCCCGACCGCGACACGATCGCGGCGCTGCGCCTGCTCTGGACGCGGCTCAAGATCGTCGTCGAACCGTCGTCGGCGATCACGTTCGCCGCCGTGCTCGCGCAGCGCGAGCGCTTCGCCGGGCGCCGCGTCGGCGTGATCCTGTCGGGCGGCAACGTCGACCTGGACGCGGACTATCTCGGCGCGCGTCCTTAGAGATTCGCGGAATTCGAAGCGGCCACGCGCGGCCGCCGTTCGAGGCGTCGGCGATCGTCTTGATTGTCGGAACCGAAACCGGCCATCCTCGCCGCACTCACGACGCCGCCGGAGCCCGCCGCCATGTGGTCGGACGCGATCCTCGCCTCTCTGCATTTCGCCGCGATCTTCGCGCTGGTGTGGTTCCTCGCCAAGGAATGGACGCTGCTGCGCGCGGGCGCCGGCGCGCTCGATTTCGAGCGCATCGCGAAGGCCGACCTCGGCTTCGGGATCGCCGCCGCGCTGGTGCTCGTCAGCGGCGTCCTGCGCGTCGTCTACGGCGCGAAGGGTCACGCGTTCTATCTGCACGATCCGGCGTTCCACCTGAAGGTCGCGCTGTTCGTCGCGGTCGGCCTCGTCTCCGTCGCGCCGACGCTCGCGTTTCTGCGCTGGCGCCGCGCTTGGCGCGCGGACGCGGCGTTCCGCGTCGCGCCGGCGCAGTACGCACGCGTGCGCCGGCTGCTCGTGATCGAGCTGCACCTGGTCGCGCTGATCCCGCTGGCCGCCGTGGTCATGGCGCGCGGCTTGCGCTGAAGGAACGCCGATCCGGCGGACCCGCGGCGGCGCGAGGCCGCGGCGCGCGGCACCGCCGCGGCGTGCGTCCGCCGCCCGAGGACTGCGCGCGACGACCCGCGCCGTGCGTCGGGACTGGTACGGCGGTGCGCGTCGTCGGCCGCGCCGCGATCGTCCCGAGGACGACGGCGCCGTGCGCGAAGGACGGACGCGTCCGCGGTGCGTGCGTATCATGGCGGCCGGCTGCGAGGACCGTCGATGCGCGAACGACCCCGCTGCGCCTGGGCCGAAGGCAGCGAGCGCATGCGCGACTACCACGACCGCGAATGGGGCGTGCCGCTGCACGAGGACCGCGCGCTGTTCGAGTTCCTCTGCCTCGAAGGCGCGCAGGCCGGCCTGTCGTGGCGCACCGTGCTCGACAAGCGCGAGCACTACCGGCGCGCGTTCGCCGGCTTCGACGTCGCCGCGTGCGCGCGGCTGACCGACCGCCGCATCGAGGCGCTGCTCGCCGATCCGGGCCTGATCCGCAACCGGCTGAAGATCGTCTCGGTGCGCACGAACGCGCAGGCCGCGCTCGCCGCGATCGACGAGTTCGGCAGCCTCGACGCGTTCCTGTGGTCGTTCGTCGACGGCCGGCCGCGGCTCAACGCGTGGCGCGGCGCCGGCGTCGTGCCGGCGCGCACGCCGGCGTCGGACCGCATGAGCGCGGCATTGAAGAAGCGCGGTTTCCGCTTCGTCGGTTCGACGATCTGCTACGCGTTCATGCAGGCGACCGGCATGGTCGACGACCACGTCGTCGGCTGCTTCCGCCACGGCGCGCCGCCGCCGCGCGGCTGAAACGCCGGTTCGGCCGTACGCCGGGGGCCTGTTTACCGCCGCCGTGCGGAGGCGTAGATTCGGCAGATTCGGTTTTCTCTGCCCGCTTCGCCGCGCAGCGAAGCCGGCATCCCGCCCTGGCACGCGCCGCGGCGGCCAGGGTGCAGCGATGGTCCGAACCGGTGCCCGCGGGCGCCGCCGGCCGTTCTGCGAGTTTCTCAGCGAGATCCAGTGGGGCTTTCATGCGTAAACCAATCACTACGGCGATTCTGGCCGCGCTCATCGGCGCCGGCGGCGTGCTCGCGCCTTCGGCCTACATGCCGGCGGCGGCACAGGGCGGTACGGGCACGAGCAAGGCGCTCGCGCCGAAGGGAACGTTCACGGGCAGCGAGGCCCAGCTGATCGAGGACTACGGCAGCTTCGCGCTGTACGCGGTCGATCCCGCCGCGCTCGGCGGCGCCGCGAAGGACGTGCAGGTCGACCCCGAGGCCGACATGCTGCTGTTCAGCGCGTACCCGTTCGACACGCAGCGCGGCACGTTGCAGCCGCCCGCGCCGTTCTCGCTGCAGCCGCCGGCCGGTGCGAGCCTGCGCGTCCTGCAGTTCGTCGGTCCGGTCAAGCAGCACTGGCTCGACGAGCTCGCCGCGCACGGCGTCGTGCCGGTGCAGTACGTCGCGAACAACGGTTACATCGTCTGGGCCGACGAGTCCGCGCAGGCCGCGATCGAGAGCCTGCGCAGCACGTCGACGTGGCTGCAGTACGCCGCGCCGTTCTACGGCTTCCTGAAGGTCGACCCGTCGCTCGGCAGCCAGCTGTCGACGAATCCCGCGTCGACCGACGAGGTCGACGTCACGGTGCAGGTGTATGCGCACGACGGCGTCGACGCGACCAAGCAGTTCGTCGTCTCGAAGGGCCTCGTGCCGCCGCAGAGCCGGGCTCCGGTCGGCAGCGGCTTGGTCGACTACCACTGGTCACCGATCCTGAAGTTCGAAAACCTGAACCTGCGCGTGCACCTCGCCGACGTCGCCGCGATCGCCGAGCGCAACGACGTGACGTTCGTCGGGCTGAACGTGCCGCGCAAGCTGATGGACGAGAAGCAGGGCATCATCCTGACCGGCGATTTCGCGCCGGGCCCGGCCTCGCCGAGCTATCTGCAGTTCCTGCTCGACCACGGCTTCAGCCAGAGCGCGGCCGACTATCCGATCGTCGACGTGACCGACTCGACGATCGACGAAGGCGGCAGCGGCGTGACCGTACTGCACACGGTCGATCCGTTCCTGCACGTGCAGGGCGACCTCGCGCAGCCGGTCCGCGTCTCGTACTTCAACAACTGCTCGTCGATGAGCGACAGCCAGGTCGGCTCGTACGACGGCCACGGCTCGCTGAACGCCGGCATCATCGCCGACTACGACCAGAGCACCGGCTACCCGTTCCAGGACGCCGACGGCCAGCATCTCGGCCTCGGCATCAATCCGTTCGGACGCGTCGGCTCGACGGCGATCTTCGTCGGCAGCCCCGAGAGCTACGACGTCAGCGGCTGCGGCGACAGCGACCAGGGCGTGATCCAGAGCAACTGGCAGACCGGCGCGCGGATCAGCACGAACTCGTGGGGTTCGACGTTCCCGCCGACGACCTACGACAGCAGCGATCAGGCCTACGACAAGGGCGTGCGCGACGCGGACCCGTCCGCGACCGGCAACCAGGAGATGATCTACATCTTCGCCGCGGCGAACTCGGGCCCGAGCGCGGGCTCGGTGTCGTCGCCGGGCGCCGGCAAGAACGTGATCACGGTCGGCGCGTCGGAGAACCTGCGTCCGTTCCCG
Source organism: Dokdonella sp. (assembly GCA_036398645.1). Classification (GTDB taxonomy): domain Bacteria; phylum Pseudomonadota; class Gammaproteobacteria; order Xanthomonadales; family Rhodanobacteraceae; genus Dokdonella_A. The sequence continues at coordinate 18,103 of DASWOS010000064.1, forward strand.
ACGCCGTCGGACAACCAGTGCGGCTCCGACCCGGCCGCGAATCCGGAGAACGTCGTCGGCTTCTCGGGACGCGGTCCGGCACCGGGCAGCCGCGCGAAGCCGGAAGTCATCGCGCCGGGCACGCACATCCAGGCCGCGGCGAGCGTCTATTCCGGCTACAACGGCGGCGGGGTCTGCGTGAAGTACTACCCGGAGAGCCCCGCGCAGCAGATCTTCACGTACTCGAGCGGCACGAGCCACTCGACGCCGGCCGTCGCCGGCGTCAGCTCGCTCGCGTACTGGTGGATCGAGCAGGGCGGCTCCGGCGCGGCGGCCGGCACGCTCGACGAGATCGGCGGCGCGCGCGCGCCGAGCCCGGCCTTGATGAAGGCGTGGCTGATGGCGCATCCGACCTACCTGACCGGCACGAGCGCGAACGACAACCTGCCGAGCAACAACCAGGGCTACGGCATGCCGAACATGACCGACATGTTCGACTCGACGCCGAAGGTGCTGCTCGACGAGAGCGAGGTGTTCGACAACACCGGCGAGACGCGCACGTACACCTGGGGCATCGCCGATCCGACCAAGCCGGTGCGCATCGCGCTGGCCTACACCGACGCGCCGGGCGGCCTCGGCACGAGCCCGCAGGTCAACAATCTCGACCTCAAGGTCGAGGTCGGCGGCCAGACCTACCTCGGCAACCACTTCGATCACCAGTGGAGCACGACCGGCGGCAGCGCGGACACGAAGAACAACTACGAGGCCGTGTTCCTGCCGGACGGCGTCGGCGGCGACATGACGATCACGATCACCGCGACGAACATCGCCGGCGACGGCGTGCCGAACTCCGGCGACGCGACCGACCAGGACTTCGCGCTCGTCTGCAACAACTGCGCCGAGCAGCCGACGTTCACGCTGACCGCGCCGACCGCCGGCATCCAGGTCTGCGCCGGCAGCGCGGCGACCACGCCGCTGCAGATCGGCCAGATCACCGGCTTCACGGATCCGGTCGCCTTGAGCGCGTCGGGCAATCCGAGCGGCACGACGGCGACCTTCGACCCGAACCCGGCGGTGCCGCCGGGCCTGTCGACGCTGACCGTCGGCGCCGGCCCCGACGCGACGCCGGGCGACTACGACCTGACCGTGACCGGAACCTCGGGCTCGATCACGAAGACGCTCGGACTCGACCTCGACGTCTACGCCGTCGCACCCGACGCGCCGAGCCACGAGAGCCCGGCCGACGGCACCAGCGGCGTGTCGCTGACGCCGACGTTCTCGTGGGATGCGGCCGACGGCGCGTACAGCTACGTCGTCCAGATCGCGACCGACGCGGCGTTCACGAACATCGTGCGCGTGCACGAGACGACCGACACGTTCTGGACGGTCGGCTCCGGCGACTCGCTCGACTCGAGCATGCGCTACTGGTGGCGCGTCGTCGCGAAGAACCCGTGCGGCGAGAGCGGCCCGGCCGCGCCGTCGGCCGACACGATCTTCGCCGACGGCTTCGAGGCCGGCCCGACGCTCGCCGGCCAGGAGTTCACCACGCTCGCGCAGCCGGGCGATTGCCCGGTCGACGCCTCGCCGACCGTGCTGTTCAGTGACGACATGGAGAGCGGCGCGCCCGGCTGGACGCACGGCGCCGCGAGCGGCAGCAGCGACACCTGGACGCTCGGCACGCGCGCGAACAGCGGCACGCACGCCTGGCAGGCGAACGCGCCGGCATCCGGTTCGGCGAACGACCAGTGGCTGATCTCGCCTTCGGTCGCGATTCCGACCGACCTGAGCGGCGTCACGCTGAAGTTCTGGAACCAGCAGAACCTGAAGTCGAACACCGGCGTGTGCCAGGACGGCGCGATCGTCGAGATCTCGACCGACGGCGGCAGCAACTGGACGCAGCTGACCGACGGCCTGCTGACCGACCCGTACGACGGCACGATCAGCGGCGGCTTCGGCAATCCGCTCGGCGGCGATCGGGGCTGGTGCGGCGATCCGCAGGCGTATCTGAACTCGATCGTCGACATCCAGAGCTACGCCGGCCAGACCGTGAAGTTCCGCTTCAACGTCGGCCACGATCGCTTCCCGCACCGTTCGGGTCCGAACTGGGCGATCGACGACGTCAAGGTCACCGGCTGCTCGCAGTGACCCGGGCGCACGGCGCCGCCGCACCGGCGGCGCCGTGCGACCTCGCTTCCTTTTCCGCGCCGCGCGCCCGCGACGGGCGCGCGGCTTCCGCGATGTGCTCGCCCGGCGGAGTTCAGCCGCAATTCAATGCCTGCTGCCGAGACTGCCGCGTCGTGCCGCGGTTTCGCGCGGCGAGGTACGCTGGCTAAGATGCGGGCAATGCGAGTTCGGCCCTTCCATCGCTGCGTCGCGGCGCTGATCGGCGCGTTCGCCGTCGCGGCGGCGCCGCTGTGCGCGCGCGAGATCAGCGCGCAGGAAGCCGCCGCGCAGGCGCAACGCGAGGCCGACGGCAAGGTGCTGTCGGTGCAGGTGCTGAACGTCGGCAAGCGCAAGGTCTATCGCATCAAGGTGTTGACGCGGGACGGACAGGTGCGCGTCGTGCAGGTCGCGGCCGAGCAGTAGGCGCGACCGCGGACGCGGCCGATCGAGGAGAGTCGAAAAATGCGTGTATTGCTGGTCGAAGACGAGGCACCGTTGCGGGAGACGCTCGCGGCCCGGCTGAAGCGGGACGGCTTCGCCGTCGACGCCGCCGGCGACGGCGAGGAAGGGCTGTATCTCGGCCGCGAGGTGCCGTTCGACGTCGCGATCATCGATCTCGGCCTGCCGAAGCTGTCCGGCATGGATCTCGTCAAGCAGCTGCGCGAGGCCGGCCAGCGCTATCCGATCCTGATCCTGACCGCGCGTACGAGCTGGCAGGACAAGGTGCAGGGCCTCAAGAACGGCGCCGACGACTATCTCGTCAAGCCGTTCCACGTCGAGGAGCTGCTCGCGCGCCTGAACGCGCTCGTGCGCCGCGCGAGCGGCTGGTCGCGGCCGACGCTCGAATGCGGCCCGGTCGTGCTCGACACGACCGCGCAGACGGTCACCGTCGCCGGCAATCCGGTCGACCTGACGAGCTACGAGTACAAGGTGCTCGAGTACCTGATGCTGCACGCCGGCGAGCTCGTCTCGAAGGCGGACCTGACCGAGCACATCTACCAGCAGGACTTCGACCGCGACTCGAACGTGCTCGAGGTCTTCATCGGCCGCCTGCGCCGCAAGCTCGATCCGGACAACGCGATCAAGCCGATCGAGACCGTGCGCGGCCGCGGCTATCGCTTCGCGCTCGAGCGCAGCGACACGCAGCCGGCCGAAGGCGCTCAGGCCGACAGCGCCTGAGCAGGACGCGCATGGCGCGCCCGCTGTCCCTGCAAGCGCGCTCGCTCGCCGCCGCCGGCCTCGTGCTCGCGGCGTTCCTCGCGCTCGCGTTCTTCGCGCTCGACCGCGCGTTCTACCAGGCCGCCGATAGCGCGCTGCGCGAGCGCCTGCAGGCGTATCTGTACTTCTACCTCGGCGGCTCGGACACGACGCGCGCCGGCACGCTGGTGCCGCCGGAGGTCGGGCCCGATCCGCGCTTCGACCAGCCGTCCGCGAGCGGGCTCTACGCCGGCATCGTCGGCGCGAGCGTCCTCGGCGCGAAGGACGGCAACTGGCGCTCGCCGTCGGCGCAGGGGCGCAACCTGCCGTTCGCCGAGCAGCTGCCGCGCGGCGAGATGCGCTTCACCGGCCCGCTGTTCGTCGGTGGCGAGGAGCTGTTCGTGCTGTCCTACGGCGTCGACTGGACCGGCGCGACGAAGACTCCGCTGCACGTGACGTTCCACGTCGCCGCGAACACGCGCGAGCTCGACGAGCAGGTCGACGTCTACCGGCACACGCTGCTGACCTGGCTCGGCGCGCTCGGCATCGTGCTGCTGCTGCTGCTGCTCGGCGTGCTGCGCTGGAGCCTCGCGCCACTGCGCAAGGTCGCCGCGGATCTCGCGCGCGTCGAACGCGGCGTGCAGGAGCATCTCGCCAGCGCGTATCCGGCCGAGCTGTCGGGCCT
>DASWOS010000065.1:0-4907 GCA_036398645.1 Dokdonella sp.
GCATCGTCGGGCTCCACCGGCACCAGCGCGTCCGCGTCCGGCCCCGATTCGCGCTGCGCGGCCGCGAGGATCACGCGAACCTGCTCGAGCTGCTCGCCGAGGCCGGCGCGGACGACGCCGCCCTCGGTCTCGATGACGCAGTCGAACTCGCCGAGCTCCGGCGTCCCGACCACGTCGACGGTCGGTGCGCCGGCGCCGGCGAGACCTTCCTGGCCGAGGCGCCGGCGCGTCGCCTCGGCGACGTCGGGATGCACGCGGATCACCAGGCTCGGCTCGAACACGAGCCGCCGCACAGCCTCGGCGGCGAGCACGGACACGAGCGTCTCGGCACCGATCGAAGGCGCGATGCGCTCGACGACGCCGACCGCGAGCGCGGCGAGCTGCTCGCGCATCTGTTCGCCGATGCGGTCGCGCGCGTCGCGCAGCGCGGCGATCGCGGCGGCGAACGCGTCGAGCGCCGCGGCGCGACCCTCGGCGTGCCCGGCCGCGCGCGCACGCTCGCGCTCGGCGGCGAGCTCCGCGTCGAGGTCCTGCACGGCGCGGTTGGCCTGATCGACGAGCTCCTGCGCGCGACGGAGCGGTACCCACGCCGAGGCCGGGATCACGCGCGCGGCGACGCCGAGCGCGTAGCGTTGCTTGAAGTCGACGACCGCGGCGCTCATCGGTGCCCCGCCGCGGCGCTGACGCCGGCCGCGCCGAGATAACGCGCGACCGCTTCGGCCGGAAGCCACGCGTCGCGGCGCTCGCCCGACGGCGGCGGCGGGAACGCGAGGCGCACGCGCTCGCCGAGCAGCGCGTGCAGGCTCGTCGCATGCGCGTACAGCTCGACGCGGCCGCGCTGGCGCAGCAGCTCCGCGATCGCGTCGGCGTTGTCGATCACGCGCGCAAGGCCGGCGCCGGCGACGTGGCGCACCGAGTCGGGCGCCGCGCCGTGCCACGGGTCGGCCGCGAGCGCGAACGACAGCCGCGCGGCACCGATCGCCTCGCGCAGGCGCAGCACCTCGCTGCGCTCGACGCGCGCGCGCAGCGCCGGCGAGAACGCGAGCGCGCCGAGATCCATCGCGGCGCCGCGCAGACGCTCGCCGGAGAACAGCGCGACCGGATGGTGCTCGATCCACGATGCGTCATTCGCCGCGGACAGGCCGAACAGCAGCGGTGCTTCGTCTTCGAGGCGCAGCGCGAGCATGCGCCGGCCGAGCGGCGTCGAGCGCGCGCGCTCGACGAGCGCCGGCGTCGCGCCGGCGAACCGGCTCGCGTGGGCGCCGTCCAGCGTCGTCTTCAGCAGCTCCGTCCAGCGCGCATCAAGCGCCATCTCTCGGGCCCTCGCCGCCGGTGCGGCCGACGAAGATCGCCGCGAGCGCCGCACGATTGCGCCACAGCAGCAGCAGCGCGGCGAGCAGCGTCAGCGCGGCGAACACGACGAGCAGACCGCGCGTGACGTCGCTGCGCGAAGCGAAGCGCAGCAGGTCGTTCGGCGTGCCGTTCGCCGGCGCACCGACGGCGCCCGCCGCGGTCGACGAATCTTGCATCGCGGCGCGCTGAGTGAAGAACTTGACCGTCACGCGGTCCGGATTGTCGAGCCCCTCGACCGCGTCCTTGACGATCGCCTTGATGTCGGTCTCGCGCTCCTGCACGTGCGCGCCGGGCGCGATCTGCAGCACGACCGACGCCGACGCCGAATCGGACTTGCTGCCGATCAGGTCGCGGTCGGGCAGCGCGACGTGCACGCGCGCGCTGATCACGCCGTCGATCTTCTGCAGCGTGTCGGCGAGCTCCTCGTCGAGCGCGTAAAGGTAGCGCGCCTTGTCCTCGATCGGCGACGCGACGAAGCCTTCCTTCTTGAACACCTCGCCCATCGACGGATGCACGTTGCGCGGCAGGCCGGCCGCCTCGAGGACCGCCATCGCCGCGGGCAGGTCCTTCTTCGAGACGTTCACGGTCCAGTCCGCGCTGCGCTCGGCTTGGCGCTTGTCGGCGTCGATGCTCGCGCGCAGCAGGACCGCGGTGACCTCGTTCGCCTGCTGCTCGTCGAGATGCGAGTACAGCACTTCGGAATCGCCGAGGCAGCCGGACAGCGCGCCGACGACGAGCGCCAGCACGAGGCCGCGGACGACGGCCGGGACCGTCGCGCGCGGCCGGATCCGCGCGACGACTCGCTGAGCCTGCTGACGTCCCACGCGCATGAGATCGCCCTCAGGATTGCTGGCGGAACAGTTGCTGGACGCCGTCCGAAGTGCGGTTCGCGACGTTCGACGTCAGCTCCGCGTGGAACAGGAACTCGTGGCACTTCACGGTGAGCTGCATCATCTCGCCCGGCGTCGGCTCGGCACCGGCCTGCAGGTTCGCGGTGATCTCGCTCAAGCCGCGGACGTGGCCGTTCAGCGACTCGAAGTTCTGCAGCACGGCCTGGAAGCCCGGCGAGATCGCCTCGACCGCGGGCGGCGCCGGCACCGCGGGCGAGTGCGCCGCGTTCGCGTACGCCTGCTCGAAGCGGGCGACGTCGTAGACGGTGACCTGCGACTGCGGTCCGGCCACTTGCGGCGTCGCCGCGATCGCGGCGAGATCGATGGTCTGAATGGGAGTCATGATCCGCACCTCTCTCCGTACGAAGTTGCGATGTCGGCACGCGCGTTCAGCGGCGCTAGCGCTTGCGTGCGGCGCATCGGACGCGTTCCGCGCCGGGAGTCGCGGCTCTCGACGGAGCCGTCGACCCTCCTCGGTCGCGAAACGGTCCGCCGCGCCGACGCGCCCGACCGTTTCCGTCGATCGCCGACGGCTACTGCTTGCGACCCAGCGTTTCCAGCGCCTGACCGACCGCGTTGTTCGACGTCGCCGAGTTCGTCGACAGGAACTGCATCTTCAGCGACGCGGCGGTCAGCAGCGTGACCGTCGACGGCTGGTCCTGTCCGCCTTCGCCGATCTGCGACGACAGGTCGGTGATCTCCGACGCCTGGTTGTCGAGCACCTTGCCCCAGGCCTTGGCCATCGCTTCGAACCAGCTGTTCGCCTGCGTGCTGGTGACCGGGCCCGGCAACGACGTGCTGGTCGGATTGAAATTCGGGTTCGCGGAAACCGTCTGCGTGGTCTGGACCGGCGTGCCGCCGCCGAGCATCAGATTCGGGCTGTTGCTGCTCATGGCTCGTCTCCTCTCTCTGCTTCTCAGGTTAATGAGCATCGATCACGCTTTCGCGCGGAAGACGCTCGGTGTTGCCCGCTTCGTCGCGGACAAGGACTTCGTCGTTGTCGATACCGACGAACGTTTTGCCGTTCGGCAGCTTGCCGCCGACGTAGTAGCGCGAATTGTCGACCGCGACGAGATACGGATCGGTCCCGTCGACGATGCGCCGGATCCGCTTCGTATCGGGCACCCCGACCGGCTGCACCGGCGCCGCGCCGTCGAGGTTCTCGACGACCAGCTTCAGGTTCAGCTTGTCGTTGTAATCCTGAACGGTGCGCGAGCGCACGAACTCGTCGAGATCCTTGCCGTCGCCGAAGTGGCCGCTGACCTCGACGACGCCGTTACCCTTCCACTGCGTCGTCGCGTGCAGATTGCGCATGCGGAACGTCTCGCTGATGTCCGCGGCGATCCGCGCGCCGCTCTTGACGTCGACGTCGGCCTTGAGCCCGTGCGCGTCGAGCTTGCCGCGCAGCGCGGCGAGGTCGCCGTCGTTCTCGACGTAGCCTTGCACGCCGAGCGAGCCGTCGTCGTGGCGCGTCACGTGCACGCCGCCGAGGCCGAGCTCGCGCACGATCGCGCCGGCCTCGTCGCTGCGGTCCTTGGCCGGCGCGGCGACCTGCGCCGGCGGCGCGCGGTGCTGCGCGAGCACGAGCGCGCCGCCGCTCGCGAGCAGCAGGCCGACCGCGACGCCGAGCGTCGCGATCCGGCCGCCGCGGCGCGCCGCGGCGGGCGCGGCCTCGACGAGCTCGGTCGACGGCGGCTCGATCTTCGCGAGCAGCGTCTGCCAGCGCTCGCTCCAGTGCGGACCGAACGAGAAGCAGGCGCCGCCGATGCGGACCAGCGCGAACGCCGCGACCGTCTGCGGATCGCCCGGATGCACGATCTGCTCGTCGACGCGCACGTCGGCGTCCATCGCGCGGATCGAGATCGCGCCGCGCGCGTAGTCAACGATGCAGTGATGACCGGCGACGCCGTCGTCGGTGAAGATCAGGTCGCAGTCGTCGGCGCTGCCGATGACGAGCACGCAGCGCTCCGGCAGCTTGCGCTCGGCGCCGACGTGGACGCCGGACAGCACGCGCAGCGCCCAGACTTCGGCGACGCCGCCGTCGAGCAGCTTCGCGGAGGGGCGCGGAGCCGCCTCCGTCAGATGCCTGCGTTGCGACCAGACCTGCATCAGTGTCCTCCTGCCGCAGCCGCCGCGGGCCGGGCCGATGGCACGGGTGGGGGTGGCGGCGGCACCGACGTCGGTGCCTGCGGCGTCGCCGACGGCGCGTCGAACGGCAGCGTCTCGCGCGCCTTCTCCTTGTCGGCCGCGGATGCCCACGGCAGCTCGGCGCGGTCGCGCAGCGCCTGCGACGCGCCGATCTGCTCGACGCTCGTGTTCGGGCTGCTCGGCACGTCCTGGCCGGTGATGCGGTTGGCCACGAGCAGGCGCGGCGTGATCAGGAACAGCCGCTCGGTGCGCTCCTTGTCCTTCTGCACCTGCTTGAACAGGTTGCCGAGCAGCGGGATGTCGCCGAGCACGGGGATCTTGTCGGACTTGTTCTGCACGGTATCGGAGATCAGGCCGCCGAGCAGCAGGCTCTGCCCTTCGTCGATCAGCGCCTGCGTGTTGACCGCCTTGCGCGTGACCAGCGGGATGTTGACGTTCTGGCCGTTCGACGCGGTCTGCTGCACGGTGACGTCGCCGTCCTCGATCTGCACCATCATGCGGATGCGGCGCTCGCCG
>DASWOS010000066.1:0-3316 GCA_036398645.1 Dokdonella sp.
GAGCGCGCCGAGCCATGCATCGCTCAGCAACCCGTCCGCATGCGCAGAATCCTTCGAGCGGAGCGCGTCGGCGAACGCTCCGCACGGCCGGTGCAGGCATCGGCCGAACACGCTACTGAGAGATCACGGCCGCGGCAAGAGCTCGCGGGTGCGGGCGGACGCCACGAGCGGCGTCATGACCGCGAGCGTCGCCGCCGGCACCGTGACCTGAAGGCGACGACGACGGACCGATCGATGCGAGCGCCGGCGTGGTTCCCGTGCGGGTCGGCGCGACGACGACCGCCGTCGCCGGAACCGGCGTCGACGCGCCGGGCGTCGACGCCACGGTCTCGCGCCGAGCAACGACGGCGATGCTGCGCGGGCCGACGCCGTTGGCGAGGAGTTTACCGACGCGTTGCAGGGTGGCTTCGTCTCCGTGGGGCCGAGGGCGAGCAGCGGATCGCTTGCCGACGACGACGCGGATCTGCATTCGAACGTCGCGATCCGGTCGGCGGCCGCGTATCGGTGACGATTTTGCGCGTTTTCGCTGGGCCTGATTGAAGCGCGCTCGATTCCGGGCTGTTTCGCTTGGACGGCGACGGCATCGACGAAAGCCGCGCCGACCGACGATCCTGCGTGTCCGGGCGCGCGGATCCGACCTCGTTCGCGGTCGCCGCCGCAACCGGCGCGGAACACGTCGCGATGCCGTCATTGCGGCCGTGGGTCCTGCGACTGCTCGTGCTGGACAGTCGTGCTGCCGGTCGCCGATGCGATCGCGATGACGGCGGTCTGCCGGCGCTCGGCCTGCGCGAATACGCCGCGCGCCATCGACCGGAAGCTGCGCGTCTGCGCCGTGCAGCTTCGGCTCGGCCGCGCCGGCGATCGTCGAGTGCCGTTGACGGCGGCCTCACGGGCCCGCGGGAACGCGATATCGGTCGAGGTGAGAGAACGGCCGCGACGTCGCGCGGCGCGGATGCGCGCGAACGCGCGCGATGCGGATCGGCTAAGCGCGCGCGGCGGCGAGCAGCCAGCCGTCGTCGGTGTCGATGCGCCGCAGCGGCAGCCCGTAGACTTGCGACAGCAACGCCGCGTCGAGCGCGTCGTGCGGAGCGCCGTGGCGCAGCACGCGTCCGCCGGCGATTAGCGCCGCATCGTCGGCGTAGCGTGCGGCGAGGTTCAGATCGTGCAGCACGGCGACGACGCCGTGGCCCTGTCGCGCGCAGCGGCGCGCCTGCTCGAGGATGAAATGCTGATGCGCGACGTCGAGGCCGGCCTCGGGCTCGTCGAGCAGCAGCCAGCGCGGCGGACTCTCGGCGTCGCCGAGCTGGGCGAGCACGCGCGCGAGCTGCACGCGCTGCTGCTCGCCGACGGACAATTCCAGGTAGCGGCGCGATCGCAGCGGCCACGCCTGCGTCGCGCGCAGCGCGTCGTCGACGATGCGGCGGTCCTCGTCGCTGTCGCCACCGCCGTGCGGGATGCGGCCGAGCAGCACGACTTCGCGCGCGGTGAAGGCGAAGTCCAGTCGCACGTGCTGCGAGAGCATCGCGCGGCGCCGCGCGAGCGCGCGCGGCGGCCACGCGGCGAGCGCGCGCCCGTCGAGCGTCGCCTCGCCGCGGTCCGGCCGCAGCAGGCCGGCGAGCACGCCGAGCAGGGTGCTCTTGCCGGCGCCGTTCGGACCGACCAGCGCGAGCATGCGGCCCGGCACGGCGACCAGATCGGCCGACTCGAGCACGCGCCGGCCGCCGCGCGCGAGATCGACGCCGCGCACGGCGAGCACGCCGGAGGCGCCGAGGCACGCGCTGCCGCCGCTCATTCGCGCGCCTCGCCGATGCGCGCGCGCAGCAGCAGCCACAGGAAGAACGGGCCGCCGACCAGCGCGGTCAGCACGCCGATCGGCAGCTCGGCCGGTGCGACGACGGTGCGCGCGAGTGCATCGGCGACGGCGAGCAGGCTTGCGCCGCCGAGCGCGGACGCCGGCAGCAGCAGGCGGTGATCCGGGCCGAACGCCATGCGCAGCAGGTGCGGCACGACGAGCCCGACGAAGCCGATCACGCCGGTCATCGCGACCGCGGCGCCGACCGCGAGCGCGACGAGGCACACGACGCGGCGCTGCACGCGCGCGGGCCGGAAGCCGAGCAGCGCGGCTTCGGACTCGCCGAGCAGCAGCGCGTTCAGTGCGCGCGCCATGCGCGGCAGCAGCAGCAGCGGCACCAGCATCGGCGGCGCGACGATCGCGAGTCGCGTCCAGTCGACGCCGCCGAGGCTGCCGAGCATCCAGAAGCTCAGGTCGCGCAACTGGCGCTCGTTCGCGAGATAGGTCAGCAGGCCCACGCCGGCCATCGCGATCGCGTTGATAGCGACGCCGGCGAGCAGCAGCACGGCGACGCCGGGACGGCGCCGGCCGAGCGCATGGACGAGAGCGGTCGCGGCGAGGCCGCCGCCGAACGCGGCGAACGCGGTGCCCGTCGATCCGGCCAGCCCTTGCAGCGCGCCGCCGAGCACGATCATCGCGACCGCGCCGAGCGCGGCGCCGGCCGACACGCCGATCAGCCCCGGATCCGCGAGCGGGTTGCGAAACAAGCCCTGCATCGCCGCGCCGGCGCAGGCCAGCGTCGCGCCGACCAGCAGCGCCATCAGCACGCGCGGCAGGCGCAGCATCAGCACGATCGCGTCGTTCGGCGCCGGCGCCGCGTGCGCGAGCCGGCGCAGCACGGCGCCGGCGACGTCGGCCGGCGGCAGCTTCATCGCGCCGCGGCCGAGGCTCCAGAGCGCGGCCGCGGCGAGCAGCGCGCCGAGCCCGGCCAGAGCGAGCATGCGCCGCCGCGGCGCGACGGCGCGTTGCCGCGGCAGCGCGACGCCGTTCACGGCGCGAGCGCGGCGAGCTGCTTCTGCAGATCCGCGGCGCGCTCGGCCGTGCGCGGGCCGAAGCCGAGCAACGCCTGACCGTCGACGAGGATCACGTGTCCGGCCGCGCCGGCCGGCGTCTGCGCGATGCCGGGCAGCTTCAGCACGCCGGCGACGCCGCCGGTCTCGTCGACGCGTTCGCGCATCATCACGATCGCGTCCGGCGCGAGCGCGGCGAGCGCTTCGGCCGAGGCCGGCTTGTAGCCGGCGTAGGCGTCGATCGCATTGACGCCGCCGGCGAGCGCGATCGCGCGCTCGGCGGCGGTATCGCGCCCGGCCGCGAGCGGGCTGCCGGTGCCGGCGGACATCAGGAACACGACGCGCGGATGCGCCGCCATCGCGGCGACGCGGCCGGCGAGCGCGGTGAATTCGGCCTCGATCTTCGCGGCGAGCGACTCCGCCTCGCGCTCGCGGCCGAGCAGGCGGCCGATGC
>DASWOS010000067.1:0-14849 GCA_036398645.1 Dokdonella sp.
ATGCCGATCCAGCCTCCGCTTCCGACTCCCACGCGCCGCCGCCGCTACTGGGCCGCGCCGCACGGCTCGGCGCTCGCGCTCGCGATCGCCGCGGCCGCGCGTGCGCACGCCGGCGTCGTCGTCGTCGTCGTCGCCGACACGCACGCGGCGCACGCGCTCGAGATCGAGCTCGGCGTGTTCGCCGGCGGCGAGCTCGAGGTGCTGCAGTTCCCGGACTGGGAGACGCTGCCCTACGACCTGTTCTCGCCGCACGCGGACATCGTCTCGCAGCGCATCGCGACGCTGTACCGGCTGCCGTCGCTCGCGCGCGGCGTGCTCGTCGTGCCGGTCGCGACGCTGATGCAGCGGCTCGCGCCGCGCCGCTACGTCACCGGCTCCGCGCTCGTGCTCGAGCTCGGCCAGAAGCTCGATCTCGCCGCCGAGCAGCGCCGCCTCGAAGCGGCCGGCTACCGCAACGTGCCGCAGGTGCAGGAGCCCGGCGACTTCGCCGTGCGCGGCGCGCTGCTCGACATCTATCCGATGGGCTCGGCCGTGCCGTACCGCGTCGAGCTGTTCGACGACGAGGTCGAGTCGGTGCGCACGTTCGATGCGGAGACGCAGCGCTCGGACCTCAAGGTCGACTCGGTGCGCCTGCTGCCGGCGCGCGAGTTCCCGCTGACCGAGGAGTCGGCGAAGGCGTTCCGCAACACGCTGCGCGAGCGCTTCCCGATCGACCCGCGCCGCTGTCCGCTGTACCAGGACATCAAGGAAGGCGTCACGCCGGCCGGCATCGAGTACTACCTGCCGCTGTTCTTCGAGCGCACCGAGACGCTGTTCGACTACTTCGCGACGGACGCGCTGTTCGTGCTCGGCGAAGGCGCGCTCGACGCGGCCGAAAGCTTCTGGACGCAGACCGGCGAGCGCTACGAACAGCGCGCGCACGACGTCGAGCGGCCGGTGCTGCCGCCGGCCGAGCTGTTCCTGCCGCCGCAGCAGCTGCGCGAGCGGCTGAACGACGCGCCGCGCGTCGAGGTCGTCGCGCACGGCCACGCGCACGCGACCGACCTCGGCACGCAGCCGGCGCCGGACCTGCCGCTCGCGCGCAAGGGCGAAGCGCCGGCCGACGACCTCAAGCGCTTCCTCGCCGCGTATCCGGGCCGCGTGCTGATCGCGACCGAATCGGCCGGACGACGCGAGGCGCTGATCGAGCAGCTCGCCGCGGCGCATCTGCAACCGGCCACGCTCGCGTCGTGGCGCGAGTTCGCCGCCGGCGACGCGCGCTTCGCGATCACGGTCGCCCCGCTCGACCGCGGCTTCGCGCTGACCGAGCCGGCGTTCGCCGTGCTGACCGAGCGCGAGCTGTTCGGCGAACGCGTGCAGCAGACGCGCCGGCGCCGGCGCGCGGCGCGCGACCCGGAAGCGATCGTGCGCGATCTCGCCGAGCTCGCGATCGGCGCGCCGATCGTGCACGTCGACCACGGCGTCGGCCGCTACCAGGGCCTGACCAAGCTCGACGTCGGCGGCGACAGCGGCGAGTTCCTCGCGATCGAATACGCGAAGGGCGACAAGCTCTACGTGCCGGTCGCGCAGCTGCACCTCGTCTCGCGCTACTCCGGCACCGCGCCGGAGCTCGCGCCGCTGCACGCGCTCGGCGGCGACGCCTGGGAGCGCGCGAAGAAGAAGGCCGCGGAGAAGGTCCGCGACGTCGCCGCCGAGCTGCTCGCGATCTACGCGCAGCGCGAGGCGCGCCGCGGCACCGCGATGAACGTCGATCGCGAGATGCTCGAGCAGTTCGCCGCGGCGTTCCCGTTCGAGGAGACGCCGGACCAGCAGCAGGCGATCGACGCGGTCGTCGCCGACCTCGCCGCGCCGAAGCCGATGGACCGCGTCGTCTGCGGCGACGTCGGCTTCGGCAAGACCGAGGTCGCGCTGCGCGCGGCCTTCGTCGCCGCCACCGCCGGCAAGCAGGTCGCCGTGCTCGTGCCGACGACGCTGCTCGCGCAGCAGCACTACCAGAACTTCAGCGACCGCTACGCGGACTGGCCGATCCGCGTCGAGGTGCTGTCGCGCTTCAAGTCGAAGAAGGAGGTCGCCGACGCGCTGGCGAAGCTCGCCGAGGGCCGCATCGACGTGATGATCGGCACGCACAAGCTGCTGCAGCCCGACGTCAAGTTCAAGGATCTCGGCCTCGTCATCGTCGACGAGGAGCAGCGCTTCGGCGTGCGCCAGAAGGAGGCGCTGAAGAAGCTGCGCGCCGAGGTCGACCTGCTGACGCTGACCGCGACGCCGATCCCGCGCACGTTGAACATGGCGATGGCCGGGCTGCGCGACCTCTCGATCATCGCGACGCCGCCGCCGCACCGGCTCGCGGTCAAGACGTTCATCGGCCGCCACGATCCGGCGCTGATCCGCGAGGCGATGCAGCGCGAGCTCGCGCGCGGCGGCCAGGTCTACTTCCTGCACAACCAGGTCGAGACGATCGAGAAGACCGCGCGCGAGCTCGCCGAGCTGATGCCGGAGGCGCGCCTGCGCGTCGCGCACGGGCAGATGCCCGAGCGCGAGCTCGAGCAGGTCATGCTCGATTTCTACCGGCAGCGCTTCAACGTGCTCGTCGCGACCACGATCATCGAGTCCGGCATCGACGTGCCGAGCGCGAACACGATCATCATCGACCGCGCCGACCGCTTCGGCCTCGCCCAGCTGCACCAGCTGCGCGGCCGTGTCGGCCGCTCGCACCATCGCGCCTACGCGTACCTGATCGTGCCGGACCACCGCTCGATCACCGCCGACGCCGAGAAGCGCCTCGACGCGCTCGCCTCGCTCGACGAGCTCGGCGCCGGCTTCACGCTGGCGACGCACGACCTCGAGATCCGCGGCGCCGGCGAGCTGCTCGGCGAGGAGCAGAGCGGCGAGATCGAGGAGGTCGGCTTCTCGCTGTACGCCGAGCTGCTCGACCGCGCCGTGCGTGCGCTGAAGAGCGGCAAGGTGCCGAACTTCGACCTCTCCAGCGAGAACGAGACCGAGATCGAGCTGCACCTGCCCGCGCTGATCCCCGACGACTACCTGCCCGACGTGAACACGCGGCTGACGCTGTACAAGCGCATCGCGAGCGCGCGCAGCGACGAGGAGCTGCGCGACCTGCAGGTCGAGATGATCGACCGCTTCGGCCTGCTGCCGGACCCGATCAAGCACCTGTTCGCGGCGACCGCGCTGAAGCTCGCCGCGACGCCGCTCGGCATCAAGAAGCTCGAGGTCGGCGCGGCCGGCGGCCGCGTGATCTTCCGGCCGCAGCCGGCGGTCGAGCCGATGGCCGTGATCCGGCTGATCCAGTCGCAGCCGCGCGTCTACGCGCTCGACGGGCAGGACAAGCTCCGCTTCAAGATGCCGCTCGAGGGCGCGACCGAGCGGCTGCGCGCCGCGACCGACCTGCTCGCGACGCTCGGCGCGCGCCTGGCGGCCTGACGATGGCCGAGGACTTCCTGCACCGCTTCCTGCTCGAGCGCGCCGGCGTGCGCGGCGCGCTGGTCCGACTCGAGGACACCTGGCGGCGCGTGCGCGCGAACGGCGACTACGCGCCGGCGCTGGCCGAGCTGCTCGGGCAGACGCTCGCCGCGAGCGCGCTGTTCACCAGCGCGATCAAGTTCGAGGGGCGCCTGTCGATCCAGCTGCGCGACAGCGGCGCGCTCGGCCTGCTGTTCGCCGACTGCACGCACGACGGCGTGCTGCGCGGCATCGCGCGGCTGAACGGCGCGGCCGCGCACGCGACGCCGCGCATCGAACGCGGCGCGCGCCTCGCGATCACGATCGAGAACGCGGCGACGGACTTGCGCTATCAAGGCCTCGTGCCGGTCGAGCACGGCGACCTCGCGCGCGCGTTCGAAGGCTACTTCGCCCGCTCGGAGCAGCTGCCGACGCGGCTCGTGCTCGCCGCGGACGCGACGCGCTGCGGCGGCCTGATGCTGCAGCAGGTCGCCGCCGCCGGCGGCCACGCGGCCGGCGACGAGGACGGCTGGAACCGCGCCGGCCTCCTGCTCGCGACGGCGAGCGCCGACGAGCTGCTCGGGTTGACGCCGGAGCAGCTGCTGCTGCGCCTGTTCCACGAGGAAGACGTGCGCCTGCAACCCGCGCAGCCGCTCGAGTTCGGCTGCACCTGCTCGCGCGGACGCGTCGCCGCGATGCTGCGCTCGCTCGGCCGCGCCGAGAACGAGTCCGTGCTCGCCGAGCAGGGCTCGATCCAGATCACCTGCGAGTTCTGCAACCGCCATTACGTGTTCGACGAGCACGACGTCGCCGCGGTGTTCGCCGACGTGCCCGACGATCCGGCCGCGCCGACGCGGCACTGAAGCGGCGTCGCGAGGCGCGAATCGGCCACCTGCATCCGCACGGACGTCGGTTGGCCGGGTCGGCGGCTCGCGATATAGGGGCCGCGACCGGCCGCGTTCCGGCGATCGGCGCGCCGTCGGAGCACGCCACGGCGATCGACGCGCGACCGCAGAGCCGACCGATGCATTTGCCCGAGCGTCCCCGCCCGCAGTACCGATTCGGCGCTTTCGTCGTCGATCCGGCGACCCGCGAGCTGCGGCGCGGCGGCGAGCGGCTGTCGTCGTCGCCGAAGGTGTTCGACTGCATCGCGTACCTCGTCGCGAACCGCGATCGCGCGGTCGGCCACGACGAGCTCGCCGCGGCGGTCTGGGGGCGCGCCGACGTCACCGACGCGCAGCTGCGGCAACTGATGCGCAAGGTGCGCCGCACGGTCGCCGACGACGGCGAGCAGCAGGCCGTGATCCGCACGGTCGCGCATTTCGGCTTCCACTGGATCGCCGAAACCGCGATCGAGGACGCCGCGTCGGCGGCGCCGCGGTCGCCACCCTCGACGGTCGCCGAACCCGATCCGGCCGCGCCGCCGGCTGCACGCTCGCGCGGCGGGCCGATCGTGCGCACCGCCGCGTATGCGGTGCTGGTGCTGGCCGTAGTCGCGACGAGTCTCGGCGCACTCGCCTGGAGCCGCACGCGCGGCGCGCACCGCGCCGACGCCCCGGCCGCCGCGAGCTCATCGGCGGTGATCGCCGTACTGCCGGCGCAGATCGAGGCGGGCGACGAGACCGACACGACCTGGATGCGCCTCGGCCTGATGGACTTCGTCGCCGCGCGCCTGCGCAAGGCCTCGGCGTCGGTCGTCCCGAGCACGGACATCGTCGCGCTCGGCCGCGCCGACGGCTCCGCCGCGGACGTCGCGGCGCGCGTGCGCGCGGCGACCGGCGCGGGCCGCGTCATCGCCGCGTTCGCGACGCATCGAAGCGACGGCTGGACGGTCCGCCTCGAACTCCAGGACGCCGCCGCCGCCAGCGCGCATTCGCCCGACGCCCTGCTCGCCGCGCGCGCGGCGTCCGACCGCCTGCTCGGGCTGCTCGGATTCGATGCGCCGCCGACGCCGCCCGAGGAGGCGCCGTCGTCGGCGACGGAATGGAGCCAGCGCGTCGAATCGGCGCTGCTGACCGGCGACTTCGTCGCGGCGCACCGGATGATCGACACGGCTCCGGCCGCGATTCGCGGGCTGCCGGAGATGCAGCTCGACCTCGCCCGCATCGACAGCGCCGTCGACCGAGCCGATGCCGCGCGCGGCCGACTCTCCGGGCTGCTGGCCGCGATGTCGGCCGAGGACGACCCGGTGCTGCACGCGCGCGCGCTCAGCGCGCTCGGCTGGCTCGACACGTCGAGCACGGAGACGTCGCTGCGCGAGTACTCGGAAGCGATCGACCTGCTCGGCGGACAGAGCGAGCCGATCCACCTCGGCAACGCGTATCTCGGGCGCGCGATCACGAACAGCACGGCGCGGCGGTTCAGCGCGGCGAAGGCCGACTATGCGCAGGCGCGCGTGCTGTTCACGCTCGCCAACGATTCGCTGAGACTGGCCTCCCTCGACGCCGACGAGGCCGCGCTCGACGGCGACTTCGGCCACGAAGCCGAGGCGCTGCCGCTGTTCGAGCGCGCGGCGGCGACGATGGAGCGGTTCGGCGCGATCGACCGGATGATCACGCCGGTCTGCAATCAGCTGCTCGCGCATCTTTCGCTGCTGCAGCCGGCCGACGCGCTCGCGGTCTACCGGCGCATGCGACCGAAGTTCGGCGGCGCCGGCGACGGCGAATCGCTGCATTTCCTCGACTATCTCGGCGCGCTCGCGGTTGCCGCGAACGGCCGCCTGACCGAGGCGCGCGCGCTGCTCGCGGCCGTGGCCGAGCGCGCGGACCCGGACAGCGAGGCGAATCTGCTCGCGCTGATCGGCGGCTCGATCGCCGAGCTCGATCTCGCCGACGGCCGCGTCGACGAGGCGGTCGCGCGCGCGGCGAAGTCGGTCGTCGGCTTCCCTGCGCGCCGCGTCGGCAGCGGCCAGGCCGAGGTCTGGCTGACGCTGACGCGCGCGCTGCGCAACGCCGGCCTTCTCGCCGAAGCGCGGACACAGACGCAACAGTTCGCGAAGTTCGCCGACGAAACGCTGCCGGCGGCGGCGCTGCGTGCACGCCTGGCCGAAGCCGAGCTGGACTGGCACGGCAATCAGCGCATGCGCGCGCAGCAGAATTACGCGGCAGCGATGGACCTGGCCGAGCAGTCCGGCATGCCGCGCGAGATCCGGCTGATCGCCGCCTCGTACGGCGGCGCTCTGCTCGACGCCGGCGATCTCGCCGGCGCGAGCTCGGTGGTCGGCCGCGTCGGTCGCTGGGCGTCCAGGGACTACGACTCGGCGCTGTTGCAGACGCGGCTGTTCCGCGCGCTCGGCCAGCGTGACGCGTGGCGGCTCGCGCTCGCGAACGCGCGCGCACTGGCCGGGGAGCGCGCGATTCCGGCCGATCTGCAGACCCCGCCGGTCGCCGCAGCGGAGCTCGCGCAGTCGCTGCGCTGAGCGTTGCGCACGACGGACGAATTCGAAGCAAATCAGTTCGTTGCTCACGCACGTCACGCCTCGGCAGCGTGCCGGACATGTTCGGCGATTGCGGCTGCGCGGCGCCGTGCCTAGCTTCGACGCACGCTCCGGCCGACGTCCGCTCGTCGCGCGTCGCCGGCCCCACCGATCCGAGGGGTTCCCGTGCACATTCGTCATACGTCGACATTCGCGCTTCCACGCCGACGCCTTGCGGCGTGCGGCGCCGCGACGCTCGCCCTGCTCGCCGCCGCGCAGCTCGCGTGCGCCGGCGATCGCTCCGCGCTCGTCACCGTCGCGGCCCGCAACGACCAGCCGGCCGGCGCCGGCATCGAGCTCGCCGTCGGCCTGACGCCGAACGGCGACGGCTCGACCTGCGGAACGTCGGTTTCGGTACAGGTCGAGGTCGGCGACATCGTCGACGTCTGCTACGTCGTCACCAACACGTCCGGCACCGATCTCGCCTACAGCACGCTCGTCGACGACGTCGACGGGCGCGTGCTGAATTTCGCGCCGACTTCGATCCCGGCCGGCGGCCGCTACGTCTACCACCGCCGGGTCCGCGCGCGCACCAGCAGCGTGCATCGCGCGACCTGGACCGCGCAGGACCGGCTCCATTCGTACGCCTGGGACGATGCACGGCCGCTCGACTTCGTCGACGTCAGCGCGACCGGCACGCCGTTCGACATGGACGCATGGGGCGCTGAGCGCGAGGTCGACCTGCCGTTCGCGTTCGCGGCGTTCGGCGGCGGCCCGGTGACGCGGCTGTGCGTCTCCAACCAGGGCTTCATCCGCACCGAGGTCACGGGCTGCCGCAGCCAGCTCGGCTCGATCGCCGAAAACGGCTCGCTGCCGCTTGCCGGCAGCGGCACGGTGCCGTTCTCCGACGGCAACGTCATCCTCCCGTACTGGGACATGCTCGACAACGTGCAGGGCAACGTCTACTGGGCGGTGCAGGGCGAGGCCCCGAACCGGCGGCTCGTCGTGCAGTGGGATCGCGCGCACGTGATCTTCACCGGGCCGACCTACGACCCGGCCGGAACCCAGGGCCGCATCGAGTTCGAGGCGATCCTCGGCGAGGACGGCTCGATCGCGTTCCAGTACCGCAAGACGACGTTCGACTACGTGGACTGGATCGGCAACCCCGACGACGAGTACGACGACGGCCGTTCGGCGACGATCGGCCTGTCCGCGGCGCGGACGAACGGCGGCAGCGCGTCGCAGTATTCGTTCGATGCGACGATGCCGCATCCGGCGCCGTCGTCGATCCACTGGACGGCACGTCCGCCGACGGCCGTCTACACGGCCGAGGCGAGCACGGAGATCGACGTCGGCGGGCCGCTGATCGCGCCGTCGCCGGCGCTGGTCGCCGCGGCCGCGCCGTCCGGCAGCACCGCGCCGGTCGCCGCGACGCTGTCGATCGGCAACGCCGGCGATCGCACGCTCGACTGGAGCGTCGCCGAAGGCGCCGCGCCGGCCGCCTATCGGCCGCCGCCGAGCCGCCGCGCCGTGATCGCCGACGACGCGGCCGACTCGCGGCGCCGGATCGCGCAGGCGCGACCGCGCGTGGCGATGCAGCAGGATCCGTCGCGGCCGACCCCGCCGGGCGCGAGCGCCGCCGCGCCGCCGGCGCCGGACGGCGCCGAGTGCGGCCCGAGCGTGCCCGGCGTCGTGATCCACGACGACGGCGTCGCGACGAACGGTTATGCCGGCCTCACGAACGCGGAGTCGGTCGCGGTCGACAAGTTCACCCCGACCTACTATCCGGCGACGTTCACGACCGTCTGCGTCGCGTTCAGCACGTACTTCTATCCGGTCTCGCCGACGGGCCGCGTCGACTACGAGGTCGTCGTCTACGACGACACCGGTCCGGGCGGCGCGCCCGGCAACGAGCTCGGTGCGATCGCCGCGACGACGACCGGAGCGGCGTACCCGGATCCGGCCGTGTTCCGTGACCGCGTCGACGTCTCCGCGCTCGGCATCGCGCTGACCTCGGGCAGCGTCTACATCGGCGTGCGCTGGAACCCCGACCAGTCGCCGGACTACACGGCCTACCTGTCCGTCGACGATGACGGCACCGACGGGCTGCCGCCGAACCCGCCGGAGGGCGGCTACTTCGATTTCGGCGACGGCGTGTTCCGCCCGATCGCCTCGCTGGAATCGTTCGCCGACTACAAGTCGCTGATGGTCCGCGCGGTCGAGACTGCGCCGGGCTGCACGCGCCTCGAGGACGTGCCCTGGCTCGCGCTGTCGGCGACGTCCGGCTCGGTGCCGGCCGGCGGCACGCCGTCGACGCTCGGACTCACGCTCGATCCGGCCGGGCTCGCCGACGGCGTGTACACCGCCAATCTCTGCGTTGCGAGCGGATACGAGACGGTCGCCGTGCCGGTCCAGTTCACGATCGGCACCGCGATCCCGCTCGCGAACCTGACCGCGCCCGCGCTCGACTTCTCGCTGCCGCCCGATGGCATCGACGGCGGCGTGCTGACGCTGACGAACGCGGGCACGCCGAACAGCCTGCTGAACTACTCGATCGGCGAGACGGCCGGAGACTGCGCCGCGCCGTCGGACGTGCCGTGGCTGCGCGTACAGCCGGCCGGCGGCACGGTCCGAGTCGGCAGCCCGGCGTCGATCCGCGTCGACGTCGACGCGCACGGGCTCGGCGGCGGTGCGCACTCGGCGAACCTCTGCATCGCGACGAACGACGCCGCGCACCCGCTGCTCGGCGTGCCGGTCGCGCTGAACGTCGTGATGCCCGACGCCGTGTTCGCGGACGGATTCGAGAGCGCGCCGAATCCGCCGGCGATCTATGCGACGCGCGAAGCGTTCCTGTCGCACGTACGTCCGGGCTACTACGCGGAAGGCTTCGACGACGTCGTGTTCGGCGTGGTCATCGTCGACCCGCTGCAGTTCTCCTCCGAGACGTTCGCGTACACGATCCAGACCGAGGACGGCGCCGCTTCGGGTTTCTACAACTTTCCCGGCGTCATCTCTCACAACGACAGCGACGACCGCATCGTCGTGACGTTCTACACGCCGGTCACGGCGGTCGGCGGCAACTTCTGGGAATCGAACGCCTACGGCGAGGAGTCCGGCGGACCGATCTGGCTGACGCTGAGCGACGGTACGTTCCTGCCGATGGGCGCGACTTCGCAAGCGACCTCGTTCGAAGGATTCATCACCGCTGCACCGATCACGAGCCTGACGATCGAGTCGCCGAACGCCGGTACCTGGGAGAAGCTCGACAACCTGATCGTCGGCTACAAGAACTGAACCGCACACAGGGGACGCCGATCCATGAACGCATTTCCGCACGAAGCCGGCCGGCGCGCGATCGCCGTGCGGCCGCTCGCCGCCTGCCTCCTCGCCGCGCTGGCTGCGGCACCGGACCGCGGCATCTCGGCGCCGTCGTCCGCACGGCCGCGCGCGACGCTGCCGGTCACGAGCTGCGCCGACGACGGCGGTGCCGGCACGTTGCGCAGCGTCGTCGCCGGCGCGGTCGACGGCGACACGGTCGATCTCAGCCAGCTCGAATGCGGCACGATCACGCTCGAGAACGGGCAGATCGACGTCGCGGTGAACGACCTGACCCTGGTCGGTCCGGGCCGCGACGCGCTCGCGATCGACGCCGGCCACGCGAGCCGCATCTTCTTCCACAGCGGCGCCGGAGCGCTGAGCGTGAACGCGCTGATGCTCGCGAACGGCCGCGCCGACGCCGACGTGGCCTCGGACCCGCCGGCGCTCGGCATGCGCGGCGGCTGCGTGTTCTCGCACGGCGGCGGCACGATCGTGATGACCGACGCCGCGGTGACCGGCTGCGAGGCGCTGAACGCGTCCGGCGTCGGCTACGCTCCGGCCGGCGGCGGTCTGTACGCGCGCAACGACGTGACGCTGACGCGCACGATCGTCGCGAACAACACCGCGAACGGGGTCGGCGCGGCCGGTGCGGCGCTCGCGGCGGCCGGCGGCGGCGTGTTCGCGTTCGGCGCGATCACGCTGACCGACGGCACGGTCAGCGACAACCGCGCCGTGACCGGCGGCGCGATGCCGTCCTCGCAATACGTCGCCGTCGGCGGCGGGCTGTACACGTTCCTCGGCGGCATCACGATCACCGGCTCGGTCGTCGACGACAACTTCGCCGGCTGCGACACCGGCGTCGGTGCGTGCTACGCGGCGTTCGGCGGCGGTCTCGCCGTCACCGGTTACTCGCGCGCGCTGACGATCAGCTCGAGCGAGGTCGCGCGCAACACGGCCTCCGCGTCCGGTCGCGTCTTCGGCGGCGGCGTCGCGCTGCTGGCGAATGCGTTCCATCGCATCGCCGACACCTGGATCGCCGACAACCAGGCGCTCAGCGCCGACGGCCGCGCGCGCGGCGGCGGCGTGTACTTCGACGGCGGCTTTCCGATCATCACCGGCTCGACGATCAGCGGCAACGTCGCCGACGTCGGCGGCGGCGCGTTCGTGTTCTACGCGCGGCTGTCGATGAGCGACAGCACCGTTTCCGGCAATTCGGCCGCGAATGCCGGCGGCCTCTACAACGCTCACGAGAGCGGATACTACGGCGGCAATGCGCCGCTGGCGCTGCGCAACACCACGATCACCGCGAACGTCGCCACCGCGAGCACGGCGGTCGGCGGCGTCTCCGGCGGCATCGTCGACACGCAGACGATCTACGGCAACAGCGAGCTGCAGAGCACGATCGTCGCCGGCAACTTCGCGCCGAACGCCGATCCGGCGAAGGCCGACCTGATCGCGTTCAGCGCGGCGATCGCCGGAGCGAACGACCTGATCGTCGCCGCGTCCGGCGTGGCCTTGCCGGCCGACACGATCGTCGCCGATCCGCTGCTCGGCCCGTTGCAGGACAACGGCGGCGCCACGCCGACGCACGCGCTGCTGTTCGGCAGTCCGGCCCTCGACGCCGGCAACAACAGCGCGGCTCTCGACTTCGATCAGCGCGGCAGCGGCTACGCACGCGTGGTCGGCATCGCCGCGGACATCGGCGCATTCGAGAACCAGCAGGCGTTCGTCGCGCCGCGCGTGGCGAAGGCGTTCGCGCCGAACACGATCGGCCGCAACGCGGTCAGCACGCTGACGATCACGCTGACGAACTCGGCCGACACCGCCGGAACGCTGACGGCGGACCTCGTCGACGCATTGCCGGCCCCCGTCGTCGTCGCCGCGCCGGCGGACGCCGCGACGACCTGCCCCGGCGGCATGGTCGCCGCCGAGTCCGGCGCCGGCGTCGTCGCGCTCGGCGCCGGCGCCACCCTGCCGGCCGGCGGTTCCTGCACGATCACCGTGTCCGTCACGACCGGCACCGCGGGCGCGTACACGAACACGATTCCGGCCGGCGCCCTGCGGACCGATCTCGGCAACAGCATGGACGCGGCGATCGCGAACCTGACCGTCGTCAATACGCCGCCGGCAGCGAGCGACGACGCGTACGTGACGGCG
The DNA here is from genome assembly GCA_036398645.1 of Dokdonella sp. GTDB lineage: Bacteria > Pseudomonadota > Gammaproteobacteria > Xanthomonadales > Rhodanobacteraceae > Dokdonella_A. The sequence goes on from DASWOS010000067.1 coordinate 12,350, forward strand.
GAAAACGCCGCGCTGAGCGTGGCGGCGCCGGGCGTGCTGGGCGACGACTCCGACGCCGACGGCGACCCGCTGACGGCGGTGCTCGCGATCGCGCCGCTGCACGGCGCGCTGTCGCTCGCCGCGGACGGCAGCTTCGTCTACACGCCGTCGCCGGGCTTCGTCGGCACCGACGGCTTCACGTACCTCGCCAGCGACGGCCAGGCCTCGGGCGCCGCCCGTGTGACGATCACGGTCATGTCCGTGGACGCGATCTTCACCGACGGCTTCGACGGAGCGTAGCCGCGCCTGCAGAGCGGCGCGATCCGCGACGGGTTCAAACGGCGCCGCCGGCGTCACGGCGTCCCCATGCGCCTGCGCGCCGGCGGCGCCGCCACAGCCGTGGAGCGGCGCGTGCGGTGCGCGTTTTCGCGACGCGTCGGCGCAGGCCGGTGCGCCACGCGCCGCGCGCGCTCACACGACCGTCCCGCTACGGCTGCCTGCCCGAAGCCGGCCGTGCACCGCCCTGCGCCCAGCCGACGAGCGCGTCGAACGCGCTGCCGATCTGCGGCGGCGTGAACACGCAGTGGCCTTCCGCGGCGACGTACTGCTGCACGAAGCGATCGGCCTGGCCGGCGCGCTGCGCGAGCAGCGCGTACTCGAACGCGCCGGACGCCGGCACCAACGGATCGCGCGTGTCGTGCAGCGCGAGCAGCGGCTTCTGCAGCCGGCCGCTCGGCGCGTACCAGCGTGCGAGATACGCGGCGGCCGACGCATCCGCGCGGTAGCGCCGCACGCCGTCGTTCAGCGCGTCGTCGTCGCCGGAGCCGGTGTAGACGAGATCGGCGTTGCCGAACGGATTGCCGCGCGTGCGCCGCTGCAGCTCCTTCATCTGATACGTGACGAACGCGAGCACGTCGGCGAGGCTGCGCGCGTCGCCGTGGTAGAGCCGCAGCAGCACCGCGGCGGCCTTCGGCTTCGCCTCGAGCGCCGACGCGATGCGCGCGACGACGTCGCGGTTCGGCACGAAGTCGGCCGGCACCGGCACCGCCGGGCCGAGCAGGTCCGGGAAGTAGTAGTCGAACGCGGCGCGCAGCGCGAACGCGCGTTGCAGGAAGCGATCGGCCGGCTCGATCGCGCCGCACAGCGAAAGGCCGCCGGCGTACGTGCGCGGCTGCGTCTCGAGCGCCATCACGGTCAACAGCCCGCCCATCGACATGCCGACCGCCCAGGTGCGCCGCGGCGCGCCGTACTTCGAGACGAAATAGCGGCGCAGCGCCTCGCTGTCGGCGCTGCCCTGCTCGACCGCCCAGCCGGTCGCCGAATACGCCGACTGCGCGATCGCGTAGCCGCCGGCGAGGATCGGCGCGAACATCGGCGACAGCGGCTCGCCGTCGTGGAACGCGACCGGCTCGACCGCGTAGCCGTGGAAGAACACGACGAGATCGCGGTTCCAGTTCGGCGGGATGTCGATGCGGAAGTCGACGCCGTCGCGGTCGCCGATCTCGACCGTCGCGCCGCGTCCGGCGGCTGCGGAATATTTCGCCGGCTCGCGCGGCGTCGCGTCGGTTGCGTTCTTCGGCGCCGCGCTCGCCGCGAACGCGGCACCGAGGCACAGCAGCACGATCGGAAACGACAGGCGCATCGGCAGGCTCCTTCGCGGCGCATCGGCCGCTGACGACGAACGAGCCTGCAAGCATCGCACGCGCCGGTGCGCACGGCAGCCTGCGCCGACCGCGCCGCCTCGGCGAAGCGCGCCGCGCCGAGCCGCCGCGCGGCGCGCGGGTCCGCAGCCGAATCCCGAAAACCGGTTGCCGCACCGACGTGCCGATCGGCGCCCGAGGCCGGCGAAGCCGCCAGCGGCCACGCGGCCCTCCGGCGCCGTGCCGATGCCGGAGCGCGTCGAACGCGCCGGCGGTCGCGCCGAGGCTCCGTTCTTCCGCGCGTTCATGCGTGCTTCGGCTCGGCGCCGCTCGCCGGGCTTCGCTGCGGCCGGTGCGTTTCGTCGCCGCCGCTCGTCACGACGAAGCGGCGGCGGACCCCGCACCGACGCGGAGCCCGCCGCCGCGAGTCCGGCTCACGCGCGTGCGGTCGGCTTCAGCAGGTCGGCAAGGCCGACCCGGTGCAGCATCTCGGCGCGCACGCGGTCGAGCACCGCGAAGCCGACGTCGGCGCCGTCCTCGGTCGGATCGATGTGCACGCGGAACGGCCGCTTGCCGAACGGCGCGCCGACGACCTCGACGATCGCATCGGCGACGGTCGACGCGTCGGCGTCCTCCGGCACGATCGCGGCGAACGCCTTCTGCACCTGCTCGCCGAAGCCGCGGTACGGACCGGCTTCGTACTCGGCGACGCGCGCCGCGTCGGCCGGCGTGCCCGAGTGCGCGAAGTGGTTCGTGCCGCTGGTGAACGCGCCGGGCACGATGATCGACGTCTCGATGCCCCAGCGCGCGAGCTCGCGCGCGTACTGCACGGCCATCGCGTCCATGCCGGCCTTCGCGGCGAAGTACGGCGCGAGGTACGG